>CALIZJ010000045.1 GCA_938028845.1 uncultured Blautia sp. | reverse complement strand
CAGACGTGTGCTCTTCCGATCTGAGTACAGTTACAGCATTGTTCTTTTATTATTATACAGGGAAAAAGGAAGAAAAACCATCACTTTCTCTGTTTTCTTTCCTATACGCCAGAGAAAAGGTTACTGTTCAGACCCCAATGTCTTTATTGCTAACTAAATGACATTGACATCTGAACAGTAACGAGAAAAGTCTGCGTTTACACCTAAAAATTCTTTTTATCATTAATTATAATTATTTTGTGAATATTCTTTTATTTCTCTTTTGCACGTTTATTATTCATATTTATATATATTTACGGATAAGAAAGCGGAAAAAATCTTGACTTTTCCCCTTTTTTTGCTATCATTTATTTATAAACAGTTTAAAAATAAAGCTTTATTCATAGAACGAACCACGCTTTCCTCCATTGCGCGAAAGGGCAGCAACTGACTGCTCATGGACTGTTCTGAAAAAGCATGAGAATTTTCATTTACAGGGAGGAATCTCATTGAACAAAATAATTTTTTTATGAGGACACAAAAGAAAGCTGCCGGAAATTTGCCCAGGAATTTGCCGCACATGAAAATATCCAATGCCGAAAGGCATCCGACTATGCAAAGGAGCCTATCATCTTTGCTTCCAACGCAAGGATCGGTCTGATATTTGAGAGCAGTTCCGGAAAGATTCCCGGTGATATCTCCCACATTATCCAAAAATTAGTTGCGGACAAAACCAAAGACCATATGATCTTAGTGACCGGAGGCGGCCAGGAACTGCGTACTGTCAGAGCTGCGGCAATACAGGCGTTTTTAATTCTCTCACAGGTAAATAAACCCGCCGATCACCCCTGTTACAGCGATCATAAGCATAGGATTTACCTTCCACTTTCTCAGTGCAAAAAAAGAACCGGCAAATACTAAAACAGCAATCCAGTCTACTGCCATATCCGCTCCTAAAGTCTCGCTTCCTGTAAAGGCCAGCAAGAGAATGGAAACGGCTGCTGAAACGATCAGTCCCAGGGAACTTGCCTTCAGCCCATTTAACACCTCAAAAATATAATTGGAATCTCTGTGTTTCTTAAAAAAGCGGTACAAAAGATAAGATATGCAGATCCCAGAGATCACACACCCGCCCGTGGCGAGGATGGCACCCAGGATCCCCCCGATCTGTATCCCAATAAAAGTAGAAGTATTTACTGCCAAAGGTCCCGGTGTCATCTGGGATATGGTAATAATATCCGTAAAAGTTTTCTGGGATATCCATCCATAATGATCCACCACCTGTGCCTGGATCAGCGGAATGATCGCATAACCTCCTCCGATACTAAACAGCCCTATTTTAAAGAATACCCAGACAAGTTCTGCTAAATGCCCCATTTATTTCTCCTTTCTCATCCCTGCCCACACTCTAAGCACACATAACGCACAGCTTGCAAGCAGCACAAAGATTACATTCACATTGGTAAAAAAGCTTACTGCAAAAGACAGCACCACAAGTATATCTAAAAATTTTGACTTTTGTTTCATAACCATGCTTGTCATATCCACTATAAAATCTACGATCAATGCCGCAACCCCTGCCTGCATTCCTTTTAATACGGCTCCTACCAGAGCGTTGGAGATCACAGCCGAATAGCACACAGAGACTACCGATAAGATCACCAGAGGCGGAATCACCGCACAGATACAACTGATCACCATTCCAGGAATCCCAGCTACACGGTATCCGGCAAGAGACACCAGATTCACCGCGATCGCCCCCGGCGTGGACTGGGCGATGGCGGCAATCTCCATCAGTTCCTCTTCATCGAAATATTCCTTTCCGTACACAAAATATTTTTTTACCATAGGTACTACCACATAACCTCCGCCAAAGGTAAAGGCGCTTATAAACAGATTCACACGTACCAGCCATAAATATAAACTTAGTTTTTCTTTCATTTTGATCCTCCCTGGATTTTCTTAGGCGGTCTCATTATATCACTTGTCTTGCAATCTTAAAAACGATATAATATTATGAAATCCATTAGTTTTATTCATACCTAATATGTTCTGTGTAAAAAAAAGAAAGGAAAGCTATGCTGACACTCCGTCATTTAACCATTTTTAAAACCGTGGCTGAAACCGGTAATTTCACCAAAGCAGCCCAGAAACTCTATATCACCCAGTCTGCAGTATCCCATACCATACGGGAGCTGGAAGAATACACCGGAACCAGCCTCTTTGACCGTCTTTCCAGGCAGGTGCGGCTGACCGCCCAGGGAAGGCTGCTCCTGGATGAAATCCTTCCCATCCTGGCCTCCTGTGACGCTCTGGAAGAAAGGATCCGCCACCTGGAAATGCAAGCTCCTCTGCGCATTGTATCCAGCATCACCATTGCCGCTTTCTGGCTTCCCAGGATTTTAAACCAGTTAAAAGAAAAGCTTCCGGATCTCCTTCCCTACGTCACTGTGGAAAGCGCTTCCGATGCCATCCGTACCTTGTCAAAAGGGGAAGCGGATATTGCTTTCCTGGAAGGAGCCCAGCCCCAGGGACCCTTTCATTGTATTCATTTTTCCGATTACTCCCTGGTAACAGTATGCGCTCCCGGCTATTTTAAAGAAAATGCTCCTGCCGCCCTTACCCTGGAAGAATTCTGCCAGGAAAAACTCCTTTTAAGAGAACCGGGAAGCGCCATAAGAGATACGTTGGACAGCGCGCTTTTTATCCTTGGGCATACCGCCCGCCCTTTATGGACCAGCGTCAATTCCACCGCCCTTTTGGAAGCGGCAAAAGCAGGACTGGGAATCACCGTCCTTCCTGAAATGCTTGTAAAAGAAGAAATAAAAAAAGGGACTCTTTTGCCCCTTCATATAGAAAATCTTGCCTTAAAAAATGATATGATCGCAGTATACCATAAGGACAAGTATCTCACTCCCGGTTTGACCACGCTCCTTTCATGTACAGTGAACGAATCCTTATCCTCTTAAAAATAAGCAGGGTGCCAGGGAATCTGACAGCCTGCTTATTTTCTATGCCCGTCTGTTTTCTTTAAAAAACGTCTCCGCCTCTCTCATAATTTCCTCTTCATCTAAAGTCAGCACTTTCCTGTCTCTCATAAGAAAACGTCCGTTTACCATAGAATCCCACACATCTTTGCTTTCTGTGCACTCTATAAGGGTATTTACCGGATTTTCCGTGGGATATAGATGGGGCTGCCGCCAGAGGATAGATATCATATCAGCTTTACAGCCTGCCTTTAAAAGACCTAGGTCTCCTTTTTCTCCTAAAAGTTCCGCCCCTGCTTCCGTTGCCATAGAAAGGATTGTTTTTGCCGGCATTACTGCGGGGTCCGCATATTTACTTCCCCATACCGCGTTCATTACAGAACGGAATATTCTCATTTCATTCCACAGGCTTAACCCTCCGTGAGCCGCCCCGTCTGTACCAAGCCCTACACAGATTCCCTTTCCCAAAAGCGCAGGTGTCTCAGGGACGCCTTTCGCACAGTTGCTAAAGGGACAATGCACGATTTTTGCTCCCCGGCATGCAAGAAGCTCCTGTTCTTTCGGTGAAAGAAAGATCCCATGGGCCATAATGAAGTTTTCTCCCAGTACGTCCAGGGATTCCAGATATTCCACAGGACGGAGTTTATAGTTTTCCAGAGTATAGTTCACCTCTGCCGGGTACTCGTTCATATGTGCCTGCAGGAAAGTCTCTCCTTCCTTTGCCCGCTCTGCCGCGCCCTGGATAAGCTCCCTGGAACAATTCATCAAAGCGCGCAGGGAATAAAACACTTTTAAATTTCCTTTTTTGTGAAATTTCTCATACAGTGTGTCCGTAGATTTCA
>CALIZJ010000044.1 GCA_938028845.1 uncultured Blautia sp. | reverse complement strand
AGGGAGCTTACCAAAAGAGGATACCGAACGGCAGTCATAAAGCACGATGGACATGATTTCCAGGCGGATGTAGAAGGAACGGACACCTTTCGGATGCAGAAGGCAGGCGCTTTCGGAACTTGTATTTTTTCAAAAAACAAATGGATGGCGGTAAAACAGGAGTCTCTAACGACTCCGTCCAGTCTTTTAGCGCTTTTTCCAGAAGCGGACATCATACTTTTTGAAGGAATGAAGGACTCTTCTTTGCCGAAGCTGGAGCTGGTAAGAAAAGGGGTGTCTTCTGGGCATGTCTGTGCGCCGGAGACCCTGATAGGCCTTGTCACCGATACGGATTTAAAGATCCCGGGAGTTCCGGTATTTGGAATGGAGGAAATCTCCCGGTGTGCAGATGCTTTAGAGAGGAAAATTCTGGGAGACGAAGGAAAAATTATGTGAAAAATTTACCCTTTTTTATTGTAGCTGCTGGTTATTGGTGATAAAATATCAATAACGATCTGACATTAAGGAAAAGAGGAGGAAATAATTCTTTCATATATTTATCCTGGTGGCAAGATACGAGAATAAAAGGAGGGAACAAGCATGGATTTAAAACAGATCCAGACAACCTGCCCCTATTGCGGAGCAGGATGTCAGATTAATTTTACAGTCGATGCGGATGCAAATAAGATTGTAGAAGCTGTTCCGGCAAATGGCAGGACGAATGCCGGAACCCTCTGTTTAAAAGGACACTATGGCTGGGATTATTTGAATGATCCGCAGATATTAACGAAACGTCTGCGCCATCCTATGATCCGTAAAGGCGGCAAACATACGCCACTTGTGGAGGTGTCCTGGGAGGAAGCGATCAGCTACGTTGCCAAACGTCTTGGAGAAATCAAGGAGAAATATGGTCCGGATGCCATTATGGGCACAGGTTCTGCCAGGGGAGCGGGAAATGAAGCCAATTACCTTATGCAGAAATTTATGCGCGCATGTATCGGCACGAATAATGTGGACCATTGTGCCCGAATATGACATGCGCCTTCGGTAGCGGGTCTACTGTATTCTTTAGGTTCAGGCGCAATGTCAATGGGAATCCCGGAGATTGAGGATTCGGGATGTTTACTGTGCTTCGGTTATAACGGAGCAGACTCACACCCGATTGTCGCAAGGCGTATCGTACGCGGAAGACAAAAGGGAATGAAGATCATCTGTGTTGATCCGCGTGTTACAGAGACGGCACGTATTTCCGACATCCATCTGCAGTTAAAGGGCGGCTCTAACCTTGCCCTTGTAAATGCTATGGCAAATGTGATCTGGAGTGAGGGTCTTGCGGATGATGCATTTATTAAAGAGCATACCAAAGGGTATGATGAATTCATAGAAGTGATCAAAAAATATACTCCGGAATATGCGGAGCCGATCACTCATGTCCCGGCAGAGGAGATCCGTAAAGCCGCAAGGCTCTATGCTACTACTAAGCCGGCTATGATCCTTTACGGTATGGGAGTATGTCAGTTCTCACAGGCAGTGGATGTGGTAAAAGGGCTGGCAAATCTGGCACTTATGACCGGAAACTTCGGAGGCCCTGCAATGGGAATCGGACCGGTGCGCGGACAGAATAATGTACAGGGCGCCTGTGATATGGGAGCTCTGCCCAATTCTTATCCTGGATATCAGAATGTCACAGTTCCGGAGAACCGGGCAAAATTTGAGAAAGCATGGGGCGTAACCCTTCCCGCAGAGGTGGGATGTCCGATCACCCATGTTCCCCGCCGTATTCTTCATGAGAAGGATGAGAAGAAACGGATCCATGCATATTACATATTCGGAGAAGATCCGGCACAGTCAGATCCGGATCTGGCAGAGGTCAGAGAAGCTCTTGACAAGTGTGATTTTGTCATTATGCAGGATATATATATGAATAAGACAGGTTTGTACGCAGATGTAATCCTTCCGGCTACCGGCTGGGGAGAGAACGAAGGCGTGTATACCTGTGCGGACCGCGGCTTCCAGAGGATTCGCAAGCTTGTGGAGCCGGAAGGGGATTTAAAGCCTGACTGGCAGATCATAGCGGAGATTTCCACCGCTATGGGTTATCCAATGGAATATAAGAACACAGAAGAAATCTGGAATGAGCTGATCGATCTTTGTCCAAGCTTTACCGGAGCCACCTATGAAAAGATGGAAAAATACGGCTGCGTACAGTGGCCCTGCCGGGATAAATCTATGGAAGATAAAGGAACACCGTATCTGCACAAAGACGGAAAATTCGCCACAAGTGACCAGAAGGCTCTGTTCTATGGGGCAGAGTGGCATCCGCCTTTGGAAAAAGAAAATGATCAGTATCCAATGACCCTTTCTACCGTGCGTGAAGTCGGTCATTACTCCGTGCGTACTATGACCGGAAACTGCCGCACGCTCCGTAATCTGGAAGATGAGCCGGGCTGGGTACAGATGAATACAGAAGACTGTAAACGGATGGGACTGAAAAAAGGTGAGCTGGTAAAGATCATGTCCAAGAGAGGATACTGCATCACCAGATGTCTGCCTACAGACCGGGTAACGCCAGGTGCTACTTACATGACTTACCAGTGGTGGGTAGGTGCCTGCAACGAACTTACCATCGCAGAGCTGGATCCCATCAGCAATACACCGGAATACAAATACTGTGCCTGCCGGGTGGAAAAGATAGAGGATCAGGAATGGGCAGAACGCCATGTCCTTGAACTTTATGATGAGATTCGCGCCCAGATGGGAATTGAAACCGGAAAGGGGGCGAAGGCATGAACTATTTTGTAAAAGGAAATCCGGATCTTTGTATCGGATGCCGGACCTGTATGATCGGCTGTGTGGTGGCTCATGAGGGAAAACACATTTTTGAGATCGACCCGGACTCCTATACCTTCAATCCCAAGCTGCATATGGTAAAGACAGCAGTTTTAAGTGTTCCTGTGCAGTGCAAACATTGTGAGAATCCAGCCTGTATGGCGGTTTGTCCGGTAGAGGCTATCTCAAGGAAAGAACACTGCATCGTCATAGACACGGAAAAATGCATGGGCTGTAAATCCTGTATGGATGCCTGTCCCTTCGGTGCCATTAATATGCTTCCAGTGGCAGGAAAATTTCAGGCAGACGGAAGTGAAAAAAGAGTGGCGAACAAATGCGATCTGTGCTATGGCATAAAAGGCGGACCGGCCTGTGTGAGAGTCTGTCCTACGGAAGCACTTACTTTGGTAACCGAAGAAGATCTGGATGATGCCATGGAGCGGAAAAGAATGGAAGCGGCCAGAAACGCATTTGCGGAAAATCATCCCCAGGAATAGGAAGGCAGGAAAAAATTATGAAAAAAGAATTGGGGGCTTTCGTACTGGGAGACAGTACGAAATGTACCGGCTGTAAAGCCTGCGAGCTTGCATGCTTTACCGTTCACAGCCGTAAGGAAAATAAAATGGGGAAAACCGTAGGGACCGTTACGGTCCCTGTTACCCCGCGTTTATTTCTCACGAAATTTGAAAATGGATGTATGCCTATCCAGTGCAAACACTGTGAGGATGCGCCTTGTCTGAACGCCTGCACCAAGGGTGCGATCAGCCGCATCGACCATCAGGTGATCGTAGATCCCCAGAAATGCATTGGCTGTAAGGATTGTATGCAGGCATGTCCTTTTGGGGCGATAGCCCTTCTTCCCTATGCCAAGGATGGGCGTGTGATCGCGCAGCCTGTATCTGGAGAAGAAAAAGTTTTTGCCTCTAAATGCGACCTTTGCCAGGGAATCGAGGGCGGACCGGCCTGTGTGAGAGTCTGTCCCCATGAGGCTTTGCGCCTGGTAGATCCGGAGGCAGAGCGGGAAGAAAAAAATATCAGGGCGGCCGAAGCGCTGTTTCTGACCAGAAACTGGAGATAAGGGAGGACGAAAGACATGATAGTAGCCATTGATCAAAATCTTTGCACCGGCTGCCGGGAATGTGCGGAAGTCTGTCCTGCCTATGCCATTGTGGGAGAACAGGGACAGCCGCAGACCATTGATGAGAGCCGTTGTGTAATGTGCGGCCAGTGTGTGCAGAAATGTAAATCTTATGTTTCCATATTGACACATGGAAAGGCTGCCTATGAGAAAGTAAAAAAGGAAAGACATATACCGGACTGCGTCCAGGAGCCATTATTTGCGGCCCATGCAGTCTGCAATCTGGATAAGGTAAAGGCAGCCATTGCCGATAAAGAAAAGTTTACCATTGTACAGTGTGCTCCTGCTGTCCGGGTAGCCATTGCAGAGGAGTTTGGGGCGGAATTAGGAAGCCTCACTCCCGGAAAACTTGCCTCTGCTCTTCGGGCGGTGGGATTCGACAGAATCTATGATACGAATTTTCCTGCTGACCTTACCATCATGGAAGAGGGAACCGAGCTGGTAAAGAGAGTGACAGAAGGCGGCGTTCTGCCAATGTTCACCTCCTGCTGTCCGGCATGGGTAAGATTCCTGGAAAACAATTATCCGGAAATGAAAGATCATCTTTCCAGCGCCAAAAGCCCTCAGCAGATGGGCGGAGCAGTCTTTAAAAGCTATGGCGCCTCCCTGGAGGACCTGGACGGTTCCAGGATTTACAGTGTTTCTGTAATGCCCTGTACCTGCAAGGAATTTGAGTGTGAACGTCCGGAAATGAAGGACAGCGGCTATCAGGATGTAGATGTGGCCATTACGACCCGGGATCTTGCCTGGCTGATCAAGGAAAAAGGGATTGACTGGGACAGCCTGGAAGAATCTGAATTTGACCAGCCCCTGGGAATCTATACAGGTGCAGGAACGATCTTCGGTGTGACCGGAGGCGTTATGGAAGCGGCTATCCGTACAGGGTATGAGCTTGTAACCGGAGAGCCTATCCCGGATGTGGAAGTGACTTCTGTCCGTGGTACGGAAGGATTCCGTACATCTACGATAAAAGTAGGAGACCTGGAATTAAAGGTTGGCGTGGTGACAGGCCTTAAAAATGTGATTCCTGTTCTGGAAGCAGTAAAAAATGGAACTTTAAATCTGCATTTCATTGAGGTGATGACCTGTCCCGAGGGCTGTATAAGCGGCGGCGGACAGCCGAAACTTTTAATGGATACAGACCTGGAAGAGGCATATAGAGCAAGAAGAGCTTCTATTTTTGCGCATGATAAGGAACTGCCATACCGCAAGTCTCATGAGAATCCGGCTATCAAGAAAATTTACGAAGATTTTCTGGAAGAGCCGAACAGCCATATCGCACATCATTTGCTCCATACAGAGTATTGTATAGGAAAATAAATTTTATAAGCCGGACTTTTAAGGTCCGGCTTATAATTTTAACAAAAATGAGGAGACACACCCGCGCTTTAGTCGGATAACTGTTTGAAGTCTTAGGAAATATATGGTACAATAAAACGCAATGTATAACCAACCGGGGATGAGAAAATGAAACATGTAATCATAGGTACGGCAGGGCATGTAGATCATGGAAAAACTTGTTTGATCAAGGCGCTGACCGGGATTGATACGGACCGATTAAAAGAAGAAAAAAAGAGAGGAATTACCATAGAGCTGGGCTTTGCCTATCTGGATCTTCCAGGGGGACAGCGTGTGGGAATCGTGGATGTGCCCGGTCATGAGAAATTCGTAAAAAATATGCTTGCCGGGGCGGGGGGCATGGATGTGGCCATGCTGGTCATTGCGGCGGATGAAGGGGTTATGCCCCAGACCGTGGAGCATTTGGATATTCTGTCCATTCTCGGTATTTCTGCCGGCGTGATCGTCCTTACAAAGACAGATCTGGTGGAACCGGATTTCTTAGAGCTGGTAAAAGAAGACGTAAGAGAGCTGGTAAAGGGGACTTTTTTAGAAAACGCGCCCATCCTTCCGGTATCTGTATATGAAAAAGAGGGCTTAGAAGCTTTAAAAACGGCGTTGGGTGAAATATGTGCCTCCCTTCCTGAGAGAAAAGCCACCAGACGTTTCCGCCTTCCTGCGGACAGAGTTTTTACCTTAAAAGGGTTTGGAACCATACTTACGGGAACCTTAATGGAGGGACGGCTGAATAAGGAACAGGAAGCCATGCTTTATCCGGAGGAAGTTCCCGTTAAGATAAGAAGCATACAGGTCCATGGAAGCGCCAGGGAAACTGCCTGGGCGGGAGAACGTGTGGCCGTAAATATCCCGGATAAAAAGAAAGAAGAGATTAACCGGGGCGATGTGCTGGCCACAAAAAACAGCCTGTATCCAACCTACATGCTGGATGTAAAAGTGGACGCCTTAAAACACGCCGGCCATAAAATAAAAAACGGGAGCCGGGTGCATATTTATCACGGAACCAGCGAGCTTTTAGGGAAAATTATCCTGATAGACAGACAGGAACTCCTTCCGGGAGAAAGCGCCTATGCCCAGCTCAGGCTGGAACAGACTGCCGTGGCGAGAAAAGGGGATCGGTTTGTACTTCGTTTTTATTCTCCTGTGGAGACGGTTGGAGGAGGCGTCATCCTGGATGCCTGTCCTTTCCAAAAAAGAAGGCGGGATAAAAAGTCCCTTCAGGTTTTTCAGATCCTGGAATCCGGGACACAGGAGGAACTGCTGGAGCTTTTTGTAAAGGAAAGCTGGGGAAAGTTTTTTACCCTTGAAGAGCTTGCTGACCGCTTTTCCCTTGACCGTTCCCAGGTAAAAAATACTGCGGACAGGCTGGCAGATAAAAAGAGTTTGTTCTGTCTGGGGCAGGGAATTTACATTCATAAAGAAGAGATGAAAACCTACCGGAAAAAGACAGAAGAATTCCTGGGACAGTTCCATAAGGACTATCCTTTGAAAGAGGGAATGGGGATTGAAGAGGCGAGGAGCCGTCTTGGACTAAAGGACAGCGGGATCACAGATCAGATTTTTGCTCTTTTAAAAGAACAGAAAGTAATAAAAATAGAGAATGGATGCATCAGCAAAAAGAGCTTCCGCGTAGTAGTAAAAGAGGATGAAGACGCGATCATGCAGGGTATCCTAAAGGATTATCTGCAGGCCGGTTACGCTCCTTTGACGACGGCTCTGTACGGAAAAGAACACGTACGCCAGAAAAAGTTTCAGCCGGTTTTCACCTCTCTTTTGAACAAAAAACTATTGATCCGTCTGGATGGGCAGTATTGTATCCACAAAGAGTATTACGAAAATGCCCGCCAGGTATTTAAAGAGATGGCGAAAACCCGGCCCTTTGTGACATTGGGGGAATACAGGGATACGCTTGGGTGTTCCAGAAAGATTGCAGTTGCCCTTTTAGAGCATTTTGACAAAAATGGATTTACAAGAAAAACCGAAGAGGGAAGGGTCCTGAAAGAGGATCCCCGGCCGGAAAACAGAAATCCATAAACAGCTGCTGCTGAAAAAGGAACTGGAAATTTGGAGAAAATATTTGACAGAATAAGGAGGTGAGCCTATGGCAGAGGAAAAGATCCGTTTAACACAAATGTCCCGCACATCGGGATGAGCGGCGAAAGTAGGTCCTGGGACCCTTGCCCAAGTTTTGGGTAAGCTGCCGAAATTTTACGATCCCAATCTTCTGGTGGGAACGGAGACTTCAGACGACGCAGCCGTTTATCAGGTATCAGAAGAATTGGCGTTTATCCAGACAGTGGACTTTTTTACTCCGGTGGTGGACGATCCCTATCTTTTCGGGCAGATCGCAGCAGCAAATGCTTTAAGCGACGTATACGCCATGGGAGGGGAGCCAAGGCTTGCTTTAAATATCGCAGCCTTTCCTAATTGTCTGGATTATTCCATCCTGGAAGAAATCCTTCAGGGAGGAGCAAGCAAGGTGATGGAGGCCGGAGCGGTGCTTGCCGGCGGACACACCATACAGGATGAAGAGCCAAAATACGGGCTTTGTGTAACTGGTTTTGTTCATCCGAAAAAACTATGGAAAAATTACGGAGCCAGGGAGGGAGACCTTTTGATCCTGACCAAACCCATTGGAAGCGGGATCTTATCTACTGCGGTGAAGGGCGGTCTGGCAGAAGAAAAAGAGGCAGAAGAAGCCGCGAGGAATATGGCGGCGCTTAATAAATATGCCAGGGATATAGCGAAGGAGTATTCCATCCATTCCTGTACAGATGTAACTGGTTTCGGTCTTGCCGGACATGCTTTAGAGATGGCCCGGGGAAGTGAAATGACATTCGAACTTTATATGGATCAGGTTCCTGTTTTAAAAGGAGCCGGGGAGTATGCCCAAATGGGCCTGATTCCTGCAGGAGCGTACCGGAACCGGGAATACGCAGCGGAGTATACAGACTCCCGGATAAAAGAAAGCTATTTAGAGGATCTCGCCTTTGATCCCCAGACCTCAGGCGGTCTTTTGTTGTGCGTGGAGGAAAAAGAGGCAGAGGCTCTTTTGGAAAAGCTTTCTTCCCTGGAACAAAGATCGGCCATTGTAGGAATGGTATGCAGGAAGAAAGAACATTATCTTGTATTAAAATGAATGTAGGGATAAATATGGACAAAAATGCATATTTTAGGAAAATACCAAAGGTGGATACCCTCTTAAAGGAAGATGCCATACAGGAGCTTTGCAGCATCTACGGAAGAGACGTTGTATTAGAAGCCATACATGAGGAGCTGGAACGGCTTCGGGACACGGTAAGGCAGGCAGACGAAAAGGAGATTTTAGAGGCGCTTTCCAGCCTGAAAGAAAGGATTGCTATGAGGCTTAAAAAGGAGGAAGAATATTCTCTGCGGCCTGTAATAAATGCTACGGGAATCCTTCTTCATACCAATCTTGGAAGAGCCCCTTTGGGACAGTTCCAGATGGATGCCATGCTTCATGCGGCCCAGGGATATTCAAACCTGGAATACGATCTTGAACAAGGAAAAAGAAGCAGGCGGTTCATACACTATGCAGAAGAGATTAAAAAAGTAACGGGAGCGGAAGACGCGGTGGCGGTTAATAATAACGCCGCTGCCGTCACCCTGATGCTGAGCGCTCTGGCAAAGGGCAAAGAGGTCATTGTTTCCAGAGGGGAACTGATCGAGATCGGCGGACGTTTCCGTGTTCCAGAGGTGATGGAACAAAGCGGGGCCGTCCTTAAGGAAGTGGGCTGTACCAACCGTACCAGGATCTCTGATTATGAGACTGCCATTAATGAGAATACAGGCGCCCTTTTAAAAGTACACACCAGCAATTATAAGATCGTAGGCTTTACAGAAGAGGTTTCCATACAGGAACTGGCAAAGTTGGGAGAAAAATACCATCTTCCGGTTTTGATGGATATGGGAAGCGGGGTTCTGATCGATCTGGAAGAGTATGGACTTCCCCATGAGCCTACGGTCCAGGAGATTTTAAAAAAAGGCGCGGATGTGGTAAGCTTTTCCGGAGATAAGCTTCTGGGAGGACCGCAGGCCGGCATCCTGGCAGGAAAAGAAGCATATATTAAAAAAATGGAAGAGCATCCATTGATGCGGGCAGTCCGTTTGGATAAATGCATTACAGCCGGGCTGGCTGCCACCTTTAGGGCGTATCGGGATAAAAAGAAGGCAGAAAAAAGTATCCCTGTGCTGCAGATGCTTTCCAGAAGCCAGGAGGAGCTAAAGGAGCAGGCAAAGGAGCTTAAAGAAGAGCTTTTAAAAACCAAATCAGGGGAAAGAATTCTTATAGAAGAAAGTGCAGCCATGATGGGCGGAGGTTCTCTTCCGGGAGAAAAAATCCCCAGTTATGCGCTTACCATAACCCCTCAGGGTGAATCCTGCGAGGCTTTTGCCAAAAGACTGCGAAATCTTCCGCTTCCGGTTATCTGCCATATAAAAGAGGAGAAAATTTTTCTGGATATGCGGACTGTGATGCCTAAGGAGAAGCTGCTGCTGCTGGAAGGAATAAAAAGCTGTCTGAGAACAGACAGCCGGCAGTGAAACTTATTTTTTTTGGCGGACGCCTGTGAGAATCGAACTCACCCAGGACGCTGTTAACATCCAACACAGGTTTTGAAGACCAGGGGGCACACCAGTTACCCTTCGACGCCCGTAAAATTTTCTGTACAGACAGTCTTTTTGGAAAGAATCTGTACAAGTATTAAAAAACCTGTATCATTATAGCAAAGGAAAGGCAGAAATTCAATAGGGTCAGCGACGATGATAAAAGAAAGTATAGAGATTGGAAAAATCCAGGATAACGAGATAAAAAAAGAAACAGACGAGGTGGCTGTG
>CALIZJ010000043.1 GCA_938028845.1 uncultured Blautia sp. | reverse complement strand
TTGGAACCTATCCAGGGAGAGGGCGGTATCATCGTTCCTCCGGAAGGATACCTTACAAAAGTGAGGGAGCTGTGTACCAAGTACCATACTTATATGGTGGCGGACGAAATTCAGTGCGGCTGTGCCAGAACTGGAAAAATGTGGGCGGTTGACCATGAAAATGTGGTTCCCGACTGTCTGACTTTTGCAAAAGGTTTTTCCGGCGGACTGATTCCGTTCGGCGGTTATATCTGTACGGAAGAGCTGTACGAAGCGGCTTACGGTTCTATTGAGACCTGCTTCCATCACACAGCTACATACCAGGAAAACGGCATCAGCGCAGCAGCAGGCCTGGCTTCCCTTCAGTATATCCTGGATAACCATCTCATTGAGGCGGCGGCAGAAAAAGGAGAATATTTTATTTCGGAATTAAAGAAGATCCAGGAAAAATATCCGAAGATCATTAAAGAAGTCAGGGGAAAGGGCTTGATGATCGGCATGGAATTTTATGAGGTTCCGGATGGATATAAAGAGGGTTTCGGCGAATATTTCGCAGATCCGGTGAATGATGCTCTTATTGATCAGTACCACATTCAGGTAAACCACACCATCAATAATCCGGCTGTGTTCCGTTTCCTTCCTCCTCTTACCATTAAGAAAGAGGATATTGATTATACGCTGGAATGTTTCGAAAAAGCAGTAAAAATGTGCGAAGAACACTGCAAATAAAAGAAGAATGAATAAAAGGCAAAGGTGCAGAAAGACAGGCTAAACTTTCTGCACCTTTGATGTTTATAGAAGGGAGAATACATATGGGAATTGTCAGGTTAGATATCATCACCACAATGACAAAGCTTACAGGATTAAAGGAAATGCTCAGCAGAAAAGGAATCTCCGGGATGACTGTCTCGCAGGTGCTGGGATGCGGCGTGCAGAATGGAACAAGAGAGTATGAGCTTGGGAAAAATGCAGAAATGGAGCTTTTGCCTAAAGAACTGGTCACGATCTTCGTAGATGATGAAAATCTGGATCAGTTGTTAAAGGATATCAGTAAGGAACTGTATACAGGCCACATTGGGGATGGAAAAATATTTGTTTCCGATGTGCGCAATGTAATCCGTGTCCGCACGGGAGAAGACGGAATCGATGCATTAAGATAAAGAAAGATTAGGGTGATCGTTATGAAAAGTCAAAAACTGGGATTAGTAAGTGTAGTATCCACGGGAGTAGGGCTTGTGATCGCTACAAGCTGTATGCTTTCTCTATGTCAGGGAGCGGCACAGATCGGGACGTTTTTTATTCTTTCTATTGTAATCGCATGTGTGTTAAATATGCTGACAGCAGCGTCCCTTGCAGAATTAAATGCCTTGATGCCGGCCCTTACCGGGGGATTGGCCCAGTATACCCTTGCCGGGCTTGGACCTTTTGTGACTCTGGTTTCCATGGTAGGGGGATATTTGATCTGTAATAGTCTTACCGCCCCTGTGGAGGGAACTATGTTTGCTTTTGCTATGCAGGAGATTACAGGGCTTTCCATTCCGGCTCCTTTTTTCAGTGTAGGTCTTACCATCCTTTTGGTGATCGCTAACCTTTTAGGCGTAGATATGTTTGCGAAAATACAAAATGTGGTGGCGGTTCTTCTCATCGGTTCTATGATTCTTCTTGGAATCATCGGGCTTTTGGGCATGGGAAGCGGCGAGACGGTCCATCAGGCTTATACAGCCAATGACAGCAGTCTTGTTGATGGATTTACTATGTCGGCGGCTGCTTTTTGGCTGTTTATCGGTGTAGAATTTATTATCCCTATATCCAAAGATGTAAAAAATCCAAAGAGAAACATCCCCCTTGGCATGTTTCTAAGCCTTGGAATCATCTGTGTGATCCAAATCGTATTGGTTCTTGGCATACATAGATATGTCCCCTGGGATTCGCTTTCCCAATCGTCATCCCCGCATATTTTATATGGGATTCAGCTTTTGGGGGATTTCGGAAAAATCTGGATCGGTATTGTTGCCATACTTGCTGCCATCAGCACCCAAAATTCCGTGATCAACAGCATCCCGAAAATTTGTTATGGAATGTCAAAGATGAATATGCTTCCGGAAATCTTTCAGAAAACCAACCGTCATGGGGCACCGGCAGCGGGGATTTTAATTTATGGGGCTGTCATTATTTTTATCGAAGGATCGGGACTGGCTTCCACGGACGGAATTTCTTTTTTGATCCTGACGGCATCAGTATTCTGGATGGTCTCTTATATTATCTCCCATATAAATGTGCTGGTGCTCAGAAGACGTATGCCTAAGGTACCGCGGAACTTTAAGGTTCCTTTCGGACCTCTCCTTCCTCTTGCGGGGATTGCGGGAACTGGATATATGATTTTTCATATCTCATCGGACCCTGTCAAAAGACTTCAGATTTGGCTGGTCACCGGAGGAATCTTCCTTCTCCTCGCCCTTTACGCAGCTGTATGGATCAAAAAAAGAATGAAGATGCCTATGTTTCAGGCTGTTTCTTTAGAAAAGGTCATGGCAATGGAGCATCCGCTCTATTACCAAATCCGAAAAAAAGAGTGTTTCAAGAAATCCTCTTAGAAAAGCTTCCTTTAACCGAAGTCCTGGAAAAATATAATTATCACATTGCAATGATTACCATTCTAAGTGTAAAACCGAAAACTTATTAGCTGGGAATTCAGGCATATAGCATACAGGATGAACCGATGGTCTATAGCCAATGGCCGCCGCTTAAAAAATAGTCAAATAAAGTGAATTTGGGGCTTGTCAACACGACAGCCCCTTTTTGTTCTTACCACCAACCAGGATACGCAGTTCGTGAAACTCTATCCGGAGGAAAAAGTGGCGGAAATCCAGGGAGATCACCGTTTTTTTCAGTGTGCGGGCTGCTGTGCGGATGAAACCTGGGATGCGGTGAAGCCAGTGAATAAGATGATAAAAGCCATGGGAGAAGGTACTGCTGTTCCCCAAGAACTGATTCCCAGATGTCCCCATTGCGGCGGCGAAGCCTTCCCATGGGTCCGGGGATACGGGAATTTCCTTCAGGGGAAAAAGTATGAGGAGCAGTATGAAAAAGTCTCCCGTTATGTTCTGGAACATAAAGATAAAAAAATACTTTTCCTGGAGCTGGGCGTTGGGCGTCTGACCCCTATGTTTATCCAGGAACCTTTCTGGAACCTGACCCTGAGTTTCCCAAAAGCCCGGTATATCGCGGTGAATAACCAGTATGACTTTCTGCCCAAGGATATAGAGGAAAAGGGAATGGTCATTAAGGGAGATATCGCAAAGGTGCTGAAAGACGCTGCAAAGAGAAGCAAATAATATGGGACTATAGATTGTGGTGATAGAAGGGGAAAACAACATTGAATTATAACAAGAAAATTGTAAAGAAGATAGAAGAAGCGGATGCGGTTCTGATCGGTGCCAGCAACGGCCTGTCTATTACAGAGGGTCTCCACCTGTTTGCGGATAACCGGGTTTTTGAGGAATTATTCGGAGATCTGAAGCAAAAGTACGGAATCCAGTGTATCCTTCAGGGAATGGGAGCCAGATGGCCTTCCGAGAAGGAAAAATGGGGATTCTGGAGCTGGGTATAGGTTGGAGAAACCAGCTGATCAAAGCGCCCCTTATGCGTCTGGCAGCCAGAGAACCGCAGGCTGTTTATGTGACAGTGAATCTGGGCGAGATTTTTATCCCGGATGAGATCCGGGATAAGTCTTACGGACTGGATGGGGATTTGGCAGAAATCCTTCATGGGCTGGCGAAAGAGCGGGGAGATGGAGAACGAAAGGATAAGATGGGAGAAAAGGAAAATGATGGAAGGATTTCAGATGGAGAAAACCAATAATTACGAAAAATGGCGCGAGCAGTGGAGAGAGAAATTCCTGAAAATGGACCAGAAAGAGCTGAAAAAGGCTGCCGGAACTAAAGGAAGAAGGGGATTGGCTCACACTCTGTCATTTTGGAAGAAAGCTGGGGTTCATAAAGAAAATGGAAAGATCCTTGCCATGGAGGATCACGATCCGGTGACCTGCTATGAAAGGCTGAATGTTTATACCCTGTTTGGTTATTTATCCCCACTGGCCCATTACAAAGATGACTGGGTGTGGTTTGACCGGCTGAAAGATACCTCGCCTTTCGCAAAAGCCTTCCAGGAAGGGGTGATCGAACCATTTTCCAGAATGTTCAGCGGCCATGTAAAAGAACTGTCCAAGGCATGTGAGAAGCTGGACGGGAAGAAACTGTCCTGGTCCGATGCCGGTTATGAACTGAATGCTTTTGCTTGTATTCCCGTGCGGTTCCCTTTGACGATATGTCAATGTAAAAGCGGTTGTATTGCATAGAAAGCAGGTGAAGATAACGATATGCGGAAAAGGCGGATGCGGAAAAAGCACGATAACCAGCCTGCTGGCAAAAGCCCTGTCCAGACGGGGAGCGGTGACAGCAGGACAGGTGGTCATGGATCGGCTTGTAGGAGTGTTTTGAGCCAGACAGTCCTGCATGATTTTTTTATAATGATTTATGCAGCTCTTAAATTACTTTTTTCGTGCTGCCTTAAGCAAGAGGAACTTGCTATCCAAAAAATAAAACAGAGCATGAACATTGCGTCATGCTCTATTTTTGTGATGAACATTGTTAAAAATAAAAAATTCAAATAATTTACCTAAATTTTTTGAAAATTCATGTTGATAAGATTTGGCAAAAGAAGTATAATAAAGCTGTATTGTACAAAGTATATAAAAAGATGGAATATATATAGAAAAAACATTATAATTTACCCATCCCGTTTCCGGGAGCTGACAAGACTTCTGATATTTACTTTATGGATTTAAACTCCATTAGCCCGGAGCGGATTTTAATATTCGGACACGCTTTAAAAATCCAAAGATGGAAAAGGAGATGACGTAAATGGAAATCCAACTACAGGAACTTATTGACCAGATTAAAAATGATGGCGTAAAAGCCGCTGAAACGGAAGCTGCTTCCATATTAGAAGAGGCAAAGACAGAGGCTGAAAAAATCATTTCCGATGCGAAGGCAGAAGCTGAGAGGATCATGCTGGAAGCCAAAGCGCAGAATGAGCGTTTTGTTCGTGCAGGTGAAGATTCTATCCGCCAGGCCGGAAGGAACCTTTTGATTTCGTTCAGGGAAAGTGTTGCAAAAGAGCTTAACGTCATTGTGGGAGACAACGTGAAAGAAGCATTGTCTTCCGATTCTCTTCCACAGTTGATTCTTACGGCTGTAGAAAACTGGACGAAGGATACAGAAGCGGAGGATATTTCCGTTTTGATCGGAAGCAAAGAGCTGGCTTCCATTGAGACAGAATTGCTTGCAGGACTGAAAGAGCGCATGTGCGCGGGGGTTACATTGAAAGCGAGTGACGACTTTGAAGGGGGCTTTCGTATTTCGGTCCAGGATGGACAGGCATATTATGATTACTCAGCAGAAGCGGTGATCGAGCTGTTGTCTGTGTATTTGTCTCCAAAACTAATATCATTGATGAAAGAGGCTGAGAAGGTATGAATCAATACTATCTGATTGCACAACTGCCATCTTTGGAAACTGCCAGTGAAACAACAGCGCTGCCTATTACAGAAGAACGGTTTTATGAACTCTGCAAAAGTAATTTGGGGAAAAGGGCATGGAACGCCTTAAGCGGGCTGACGCTTGTTCCGAAAAAGCAGTATAAAAAATCGGGATATTCGTTTATTGACAACTGGAATCAGTGGGAAAAAAATTTTCGTCTGGCACTTGCCGGCGCCCGTGCAGAGAAGATGAAAAAACCATTTGAGGGAGAAACAGGAGAGGTTTCCGCCGAACTGCTTCAGGCGGTACGCCAGGCAGTGGAGATGGAGGATCCTTTAGAGGCAGAGCGGTATTTAACCCGTGTCCGCCTGGATTTTTTGGAAACGCTGCGCCCTGCGGATTCCTTCAGTGAAACCATGTTGTTTTATTATGCGTTGAAGCTGAAGCTTATTTTAAGGATCCAGCAATTTGATAAAAGCAAGGGACAAAACGCATATCGAAAAATTTACGGCTCAATTATGTATGGAGGCGGGCAGGAGGTTAAAGAATGACCGGAAACAATCAAAACACAGGGCGAGTTGTAGGTGTGAATGGAAATATGGTATCCGTCCAATTTGAAGGCGACGTTTCGATGAACGAGATCTGCTATGTAAAAGTTGGAAACACCTCTCTCAAAAGCGAAGTGATCCGTATTCGGGATAAAATTGCCCAGATACAGGTTTACGAGATGACAAACGGAATTAAGTGCGGGGATGAAGTAATGTTCACAGGGGACATGCTTACCGTGGAGCTTGGCCCCGGTCTTTTGGGCCAGATTTACGATGGACTGCAGAATCCGCTGCCGCTTTTGGCCGAACAGGCGGGATGGTTCCTGGAGCGGGGCATTTATACAAACGCGCTGGATGATCAAAAGAAATGGGAATTTACCCCGACTGCAAAACCGGGCGATACCGTGAAAGCCGGAGAATATGTAGGAACGGTCCCGGAGGGTTCCTTTGTCCATAAAATCCTTGTTCCATTTTACCTGTTGGGGAGTTACACTGTTAAATCCGTGGCGCAAAATGGAACATATACTATTAAAGAGACCATTGCGGTCATAGCAGATGACAGAGGCAATGAGATTCCCATTACTATGTCTTTCAAATGGCCGGTGAAGCGGGCGGTAACCTGTTACAGTGAACGTTTAGCGCCTACGGAAACAATGGAAACGAAAGTTCGTCTGATCGATTCTTTCTTTCCTGTGGCAAAGGGCGGGACTTATTGCATTCCCGGACCATTTGGCGCAGGTAAGACGGTATTGCAGCATACAACTTCAAAATACGCAGATGTGGATATTGTGATCATAGCTGCCTGCGGAGAACGTGCCGGTGAAGTAGTGGAAACGCTGACAGAGTTTCCAGAGCTGGTGGATCCAAAGACAGGACGCTCCCTGATGGAACGCACCATTATCATCTGCAATACGTCCTCTATGCCTGTTGCCAGCCGTGAGGCTTCTGTTTATACTTCTGTGACATTAGCGGAATATTACCGCCAGATGGGACTGCATGTACTGCTTCTGGCAGATTCTACCTCCCGATGGGCTCAGGCGCTTCGGGAAATGTCGGGACGCCTGGAAGAGATTCCGGGAGAAGAGGCATTCCCGGCATATCTGGAATCCTATATCGCGGCGTTTTATGAGCGGGCCGGCTATGTACGCCTTCCGGACGGCTCTAAAGGTTCCGTCACTATTGGCGGTACGGTTTCTCCTGCCGGCGGTAATTTCGATGAACCTGTGACGCAGGCGACCTTAAAGGTTGTGGGCGCTTTCCATGGACTGTCCAGAGAGCGTTCGGATGCGCGTAAGTATCCGGCCATTGACCCGCTGATTTCATGGTCCAAATACCAGGGAGTGATCGCGTCTGAAAAAATGGCATTTTTGCGGAATATTTTGCTTCATGGAAACGACATTGGTTCCATGATGAAGGTAGTGGGAGAAGAAGGGACGAGTCTGCCGGATTACATTGTTTACCTCAAAGAAGAAATGCTGGATGCGGTTTATCTACAGCAAAATTCCTTTGATTTAACCGATGCGGACTGCGGCGCCAAGCGTCAGCGCTATGTAACCGATAAATTGATCCGGGTTCTTGGCTCAGAATATGCGCTGAACGATAAGGATGAGGCGCGCGGCTTCTTTAACCGGATGCGCCAGAAATTTATTGACTGGAATTATACGGAATTTATGAGCGAGGCTTTTAACGCCAGGGAAGCGGAAATCGACCGGCAGTACGAAGAGGGCTGCGGAAAGTGCAGCTACGAAGCAGAAGCATTGTGCAAAGGCGGTGAATAAGGATGAATAAAGTATATAACCGGATCGAATCCATAACCGGAAACGTGATCACGGTCCGCGCCAAGGGAATCCGGAATAACGAGCTGGCTACAGTCAGCACACGTTTCGGCAAATCCCTTGCGGAAGTAAATAAAATTGAAGGCGACCTGGTTTCTCTGCAGGTATTTGCAGGGGGGAAGGGCGTATCTACAGGCGATGAAGTGCGTTTCCTTGGACATGAAATGCAGGTATCCTTCAGCGAGGATCTTTTTGGAAGGGTATTCAATGGCTCCGGCGAACCCATTGATAAGGGCCCGGCTCTGACAGAAAATATGAAGCCCATCGGCGGCCCTTCCGTAAATCCTACGAAGCGTATTCTTGCCAATCGTATGATGCGTACCAACATTCCCATGATCGATATGTTCAACACCCTGGTTGTCTCACAGAAACTTCCTATTTTCTCCATTTCGGGAGAACCTTATAATCAGCTTCTGGCCCGTATTGCCATGCAGGCAGAGGCGGATGTCATCATTCTTGGGGGAATGGGATTAAAATACGACGATTATCTTTATTTCAAGGATACACTTTCCCAGGGCGGTGCTTTAAGCAGAACGGTTATGTTCATCCATACGGCCGCCGACCCTACCGTAGAATGTATGAAGATTCCGGATATGGCTCTGGCAGTGGCGGAGCAGTTCGCACTGCAGGATAAAGATGTTCTGGTGCTTCTGACGGATATGACCAACTATGCCGATGCCATGAAGGAAATCGCCATTACACAGGAACAGGTGCCCTCCAACCGGGGGTATCCGGGAGATTTGTATTCACAGCTGGCAGCCCGTTATGAAAAGGCCGTTGACTTTGATAGTTCCGGCTCTGTAACGATTTTGGCAGTGACCACCATGCCGGGTGACGACGTTACCCATCCGGTTCCCGACAACACAGGCTATATTACGGAAGGCCAGTATTATTTAAAGGACGGACGGATTGAGCCCTTTGGCTCTTTGTCCCGTTTGAAACAGAATGTAAACGGCAAAACAAGAAAAGACCATCGCTCCCTTATGGATGCCATGATTCGTTTATATTCTTCTTACAAAGATACAGTTGAGAAGAGGAACATGGGCTTTAATATGAGCCGCTGGGATGAAAAGCTTCTCAAATATGGAAAATTATTTGAAGACAAGCTCATGAGCCTTTCAGTAAACCTTTCTCTGGAAGATGCGCTGGATTTAGGGTGGCAAATCCTTGCGGACTGCTTTGAAAAGGATGAAACGGGCATGAAATCAGAGCTGATCGAAGAATTCTGGCCTGAAAAATAAGGAGGGGCAGGAACGTTGGCAAAAATTAAACTGACAAAAAATGAATTAAAGGTACAAAAAGATGCATTGAAAATGTACCAGAGATATTTGCCTACCCTGATTCTTAAGAAACAGCAGCTTCAGTCCGAGATCCGTGCCATTGAAGGGAACGCGAAAGCCGTAAGACAGCAAAAGACAGAGCTTGAAAAGGAGTTTGAGCAGTGGATTGCCGTCTTCAGTGAAGCAGATGTGTTTCCGAAGGGGATCATTACCGTTACCAATATACGGAAAGGAACCGGCAATATTGCAGGTGTTATGATTCCCACTTATGAGGGGGCGGATTTTTCCAGAGGAGATTACGATTTGTATGAAACCCCTTTGTGGGTGGATCTGGCGGCAAATTGTATGGAAAAGGCGATGGAACTTGATCTGGAAGCAGAAGTGCTGGAGGAACAGGTCCGGCTTTTGCAAAAAGAACTACTCACCACATCACAGAGAGTAAACCTGTTTGAAAAGGTAAAAATTCCTGAGACCCAGGAAAATATTAAAAAGATTTCGATTTATATGGCAGATCAGCAGGTCAGCGCAGTAGTCCGTTCTAAGATCTCTAAAAAGAAAATAGCGCAGGCGAATGAAGCTGCCGCCGGAAGGGAGGTGGCAGTCCTATGATTGTGCCAATGAAAAAAGTTTCTCTGATCGTACTTAACGACGAGAAAAAAAATGCATTAAAAAAACTGCGTAAGCTTGGGCTTTTGCACATTGAAATCAAAGAGGGAAAAGGGCCTCGCCTTTTAGAGCTGAAGGAGCAGATCGCTTCCCTGGAAAAGGGCCTGTTCGCAGTTGCGGATCTAGGGGCCAAGGATATGGTTCAGAAAGAAGCAGACACACAGGAGGCGCTTTCCATAGCCGAAAGAATTGATTCCCTTAAGGAAGAACAAAAGAAATGTTATGGGGATATTTCCGCATACGAGGGGGAGCTGGAACGGCTCAAAGCCTGGGGGGAGATCGATCCGGAGGAGATTGCAGTTCTGGCTGAAAAGGGAATTGTCCTTTCTCTCCATGAAATGATTCCTTCCGAATATGAAAAGCTAGGTGATTCCGCCAAAACGATCGTGCTGGAACGCACAAAAGACATAGTACGTTTTCTCTTTCTTCACGAGGAAATCATCCAGGAAGCTATCCCTGAAGAAGAGAAATCCTCTCTGGAGCGCAGCCAGTTGAAACTTCCCAGCATATCAACAGGAGAAATCCGAAGAAAATTTAAGGAGTCCGGCCAGCGGCTGCAAAGCCTAAAGGAAGAGCTGGCTGGTTTGGCAGCCTACAGATCCAGCCTGGAGCGGGCCATCATGGGGCTAAAAAAAGAAGTCGAGTTTGAAACCTATGCCAGCGGAATGGGAGAAGAAGATCTTTCAGAAGACTCTTCCAGCAGGGTTTCCGTGGCTTATCTCGTCGGCTTCCTTCCGGCAGAAGATTTAAGCAAACTTTTGACCATGGCCCGGGAGAATGCATGGGGGCTTTTGGCAGAAGATCCGACGGAAGAAGACGACGCGCCAACCAAGCTGCAAAATAATAAGTTTGTCAGTCTTGTGTATCCTCTCACAGATTTTCTGGGAAGCGTACCGGGGTATTTTGAACCTGATATTTCCGGATGGTTTTTAGTTTTTATCATGATATTTGTGGGAATTATTTTTGGAGACGGCGGTTACGGTTTGTTGATCTGCGGTATATCGGCTGCAATGATGCTTAAGAATCACAGGGAGAAAAAGGCGATTGCGCCCATCACGTGGCTGCTCCTGCTGTTTGGCGGAATTACCGTAGTATGGGGAACTGTCACCTGCTCCTGGTTTGGTCTGGCCCCGGAGGCGCTGCCACAATGGCTTAGAAACCTGTCTGTGCCAGTGCTCTCCAATGTATATTCGGATAAAGTCTGGTACCCATTCTGGACAGGCGGAAAAGCAGGGCTTACCACAAGCCAGAATGTTCAGATATTCTGCTTCACGATCGCGCTGGTACATCTTTTGATCGCCCATGTAAGCGGGGCAAGAAGGAACCGCGGATCCTTAAAAATGCTTGGGGATATCGGCTCAATCCTGGAGCTGATCGGAATGTATTATGTGGTTCTTTCAATGGTCGTGAATGGAGCGGTATTTGGCTTGGATCTGGTCGTGTCAGGGATTCCGGTAGGTACGATTGCCATTGCCCTGGTCATCATCGGATTTGTGGTGAATTTTATTTTCGGGAATTATGAGAAAAGTATTTTGCAGTCAGTCCTGGACAGCGTAAAGGATATTGTTTCCATGCTGCTGGGAGTTGTCAATGTATTTTCCGACATTGTTTCTTATATCCGCCTTTGGGCGGTAGGATTGGCGGGAGCGGCAATCTCTTCAACCGTCAATGAGATGGTAAATCCGCTGCTTGGACATTTCATTTTTATTATATTTGCCGTAGTCGTGCTGGTATTCGGCCATGGGCTTAATATGATTTTAAATGTATTGTCTGTTATCGTCCACGGCATCCGGCTGAATACCCTGGAATTTTCCACACATATCGGTCTGTCGTGGAGCGGACATAAATATAAACCATTCGAAGAGTAAAAAGCAACCGTTTCGAACGGCGAAAAAAACAGTTACGAATAAAAGCGAAAAGGAGATTTTATTATGGACATTGGAATGATTGGAACAGGATTGTGTATGTGCATCGCAGCAATCGGTTCATGTATTGGTGTTGTAATCGCAGGAACCACCTGTATCGGAGCATGGAAGAAGTGTTATATAAGCAATAAGGCAGCTCCGTTCATTCTTACTTCATTTGCAGGCGCGCCTCTGACCCAGACGATTTATGGTTTCCTTTTGATGCAGACCATGCAGGGTTCAAGCGCAGATCCGACGCTGAAGCTTTTCCTGGGTATCGGCGCCGGCCTGGCGATGGCTTTTTCTGCTGCTGTACAGGGAAAAGCCGGCGCAGCCGGAGCAGATGCCATGGCCGAAACAGGAAAGGGTTTTGCGCAGTATATTACAGTTGTGGGACTTTGTGAAACCATCGCTCTGTTCGTGCTGGTATTCAGTCTGGTTGCTTTAGGATAGCAGCCGCTGACCCGGCCGGATACCGCGAAAAACAGAAGATTTGGAGAAAAGGAAGGGCTGAGCCGAAAAAATCGGTGTCAGTCCTTTTTTGCGGCTTTCACAAAAATTATTTTTAAAGTTAATTCTAATGGGTAGCAAATCATTGATTTTTTATAATTGCCGTATATAATAAAAATGAGTGAGGAAATTGATTTTAAGTAATATATTACAGGAATAGAACACATGATTATTGAGAAACATTGGAGGGACATATATGATTTTATATCATGGCAGCAATTTAGTTGTTTCTCAGCCAAAGCTGATTCGTCAGAACCGATTCCTGGACTTTGGTTTTGGTTTTTACACTACAACCAATAAGAACCAGGCAATCAGCTTTGCTGATAAGGTTACTAAGCGCCGGAAAAATGGCAAAATGGTGGTTAGCATTTATGAGCTCGATGAGAAGATTGCTTTTTCAGAATGTTCAATACTGCGTTTTGATGAACCTGGAGAGCCATGGTTGGATTTTGTATCGGATAATCGATCCGGAAATTACGAGGGTAAATCCTATGATTTCATTTTTGGACCGGTAGCTAATGATGATGTGTATCGAACATTTGCCCTCTACACTGCCGATGTGTTGACAAAGGAACAGGCGTTGGATCAGCTTAAAATTAAGAAGCTGTATAATCAGTTGGTATTGACAACAGAAAAGGCTCTGTCTTATCTGCAGTTTGCCGGAACGGTGCCGGAGGAGGAATTTTCATGACAAATAAAAAATTTGAAGCGATTTTGATATTGTTAGTGCCTCAGGTTGTTCAGTTAATTCATGAAAGCTATTCATTGGACGAAATTACAGCGTCCCAAGAGTTTTATGAATCACAGGTTTATGCTTTGTTAGAGAAAGAAGAGACTAAGCTGTGGCATTTCAGTCCTCTTACTCTATTTAATATGTATGATGAAGAAAGAAGGACAGGACATTTCGAAATCCCGGAGGAGGTATGACTATGAGCAGACAAGGTGATTTTTTGATTTATTGTGTGGAACAATATAAAAATGCTAAGCATTTGACTGGCAAGCAGGTGTCAGAACTCTTTAGACGGTATCAGGTTTGGGATTATGTATATTCCTGTTTTGAAGCCCTGCATACGACTGGAGCTAATTATATTGTGGAGGATATTGACCTTTATATCAAGGAAAGGCAGCCCATAACAAATTGACGAATTTATCAGTATATGCTTGTGAAGGCTGTCCGGAGCAATCCAGAGTTTTTGTATTTGAAAAAAGTATGGTTTCTTTATATAGCCGACAATCTTATGGATACAGCTATTTTATGGTTAGGTAAAGAGGCTTTTGCGGTTTTCGCCTTATCGATTAAAAATCCTTGAATCTACATTTTCAATACTGTCTAAATTATATCTTTTACGAATAGCAAGAAATATGTTATACTGGACAATAGATTTTAGAGGAAGGCGGAGAGCAGATGGCGGGAAAAAACAAGTATACTTTTGAGAGTAAAATCCATGTGTACCGGGCAACCAAACGAATGACACAGCAGGAACTCGCTGATTTAGTCGGTGTGTCCCGCCAGACTATTATGCAGCTTGAGCGTAACCGTTATAATCCTTCCATGCTCTTGGCATATAGCATTGCAAAAGTGTTTGATGTAACTATTGAAGATTTATTTGATTTTCGGGAGGCATAGAAAATGGAGGGTTTATTCTATTGCTTTTTGTCTAACCGGCAGGCAACTTTAGTTAATATGGTTATTGGGGTGCTGCTGTTCATTGCGCTTTTGTTTCTGTTCTTTTGTAAGAGCAGCCGGGATGAACGTGGCAGAAAAATTATTGGAAAAGCGAGTATTATAGCATTGATCTGTTTTGGCATTTGTGCTACGCTATTCAGCCATTATATGCAATATATCGCTACGCTGCAATCTCCGGATAGGGACGTTCTTGTACTGGACGCATTTTTAGCTGTAAATGCTATCCAGCTAATTTTCAATATTACTGTAATTGTTGAGATAGTAGGAATACTTATTTTTAGACACAGAGAGTAATCCGTTGCATTTCCAAGTGTAAGTAGCCGTCGTTCTTTGGCGGCTATTTATTTTTACTTAAATGTAAGAAAAACTTTACATATAGAATGAAATAATATATACTGTATGTGAGCCAGTAAATAACAATGGTAAATACACTAAGCAGGAGGTGCCATTATGAAGCCAAAAGGAGAGAACGAAGATTTTAACAGGGTACAGGCCAACTTAAAAGCAAGTGGATACAAAGAAAAAAATGTCATAATCTCATCGAGAAAAGCAATGGTTTTAGGGATTATTTATGCGCTTCCCTTCATAATAATTTTGGGGCTATTGTATCGATTTATGTTAATTGAAAGCGCACATTTATTAGAAATCAGTGGACTTTCTTTTTATATTATGTTTATAGCCATCATTGTTGTCTCAGTTGTGCTGCATGAGTTGCTGCACGGTATCGGTTGGGCAATTTCAAGCGGTAAAGGCTGGAAGGTGGTTCGTTTTAATATTAATGCAATGATGCCAAGTTGTGCGTGTAAGGTGGCATTAAAAAAGAAATCGTACTTAATTGGAGTTTTGGCACCCTTTGTAGTATTGGGATTAGGCAGTATACTGTTTGTTTTTATATATCCTGGTACAGTATCTTTGTTAACCATGATGGTCAATTTTACTGCCGCAGGAGCTGATTTACTTATTGCCTTTAGTGTATTAAAAGAGGAAAATTGTTTGATTGCAGATCACCCAACAGAAGCCGGATACGTGGCGTTTTGTAAATAAGTGTGGCAATCGGAGAGCTTTGATGTATGTGCGAATATATTATAACGGAGGATTTTTCAATGGAGACAAGTATATTTATGATGATAAAAATGGTCTGTGGTATGAACTGCAAGGAGATTATTATATTCCTTGTCTTATCTTACCAACTGAAAAAGAACAGCCTATCGGTTTGTGGGGACAAGATAAACAGGCACAGGAGCTTATGGAAAGGCTTACAGAGCAGATGAAACGGGCGCAGGGTATCACGGAGCAGTTAAAGGCGGAAAATGCTTTGGAATGGACACAGCGAATGAATAGCATACGGGCGTGTGCGAAGGAGATTGTAGAAAAGGAAATCATCTACGCATAAGTGCAGAAAGACGGCAGCGATTTCTCGCTGCCGTCTATTGACTTTTCTATGATTTTGATTATAATAAATCATATGATGTAAAACATATGATTTAGAAAAGAAGGGGAAAACTATGCCGCCAAAAGCAAAATTCACAAGAGACGAAATTATTGAAGCTGCATTTAATATTGTTAAAACAGATGGAATTGAAGCTTTAACTTCCAGAGCATTAGGAACGCAGCTCGGCAGTTCGGCGAGACCGATTTTTACTGTGTTCAATAATATGGATGAAGTTCAGCAAGCCGTGATTAATTCCGCAAAAACGATGTATAAAGAAGAATATGTTAAGAAAGGTTTAATGGAGGAACACCCTTTTAAGGGGTTAGGGATGCAATACATTTTCTTTTCTGTGAATGAGCCAAAACTTTTTCAACTTTTATTTATGACCGAACAACCGCAACTGCCTGATCTAACGGGTGTGCTTCCATTGGTAGAGGAAAGTTATGATGAAATTCTCTTGTCAATTCAAGCGGACTACGGAATAAACAAATTTTCAGCTGAAAAGCTATATCACCATCTTTGGATCTATACACACGGCATCGCAACGCTTTGTGCTACCAAAATGTGCCGCTTTACAGGCACTGAAGTCAGCTCAATGATTACAGAGATATGTACAAGTATTTTGAAAAATATAAAGGGGGTGAAAAAACCATGATTAAAGTGAAGAATATTATAAAATCATATGGAAACGGCGAGAGCCGATCTCAGGTATTACAAAGTATCAGTCTTGAAATCAAAGAGGGAGATTTTGCAGTTATTCTCGGTGCGTCCGGATCGGGAAAGTCTACTTTTTTGAATATCATTTCAGGACTTGAACGCCCAGATAGTGGTAAAGTGTTTTATGACAGGGTAGATATTACTGCATTTTCTGATGATAAATTAACTACATTCCGTAAGGAAAACATAGGGTTTATTTTTCAGCAATATTATTTGCTGCCAAACATGGATGTTGACAAAAATGTAAAAATGGGAGCAGATTTAGCAGGCTATAAAGATTATAAGGAAATCATCGAAGCTGTTGGGCTTGGAGAAAAACTGCACAAATATCCGAGCGAACTTTCAGGCGGTGAACAGCAAAGGGTTTCTGTTGCGAGAGCATTGGCGAAAAAACCCAAGGTACTATTTCTCGATGATCCGACAGGCGCATTAGATGAGCTGACAGGCCGACAGGTGCTGGATTATATCTGCAAATTAAAAAAACAGTATGACTTTACAATTGTAATGGTAACACATAATTTGAACAGTGCAGAAATGGCTAAAACGGTCATTAAAATGAACAGTGGTAAAATATCGGGCACTTATCAAAATACGGTTCAAAAAACCGCTTATGAGATTGGATGGTGACGATATGGTTATTGGAATAAAAACCGCTTCAAAGCTCATTGGTATCTCTATTATCTCTTGCTGCGCTGTACTGGTATGTACAATGTTCTTAAACTTTTATTTGGATGTACAGTCTATTGAGAGTGAACTAACATCGGAATTGTCTATGTTTTTTTACAACGCACAGGTATCGACAGCAAAAGTCGTTTGCTTTGTGAGCGGAGGTTGTCTTTTATTAACTTCCGTTGTTATGCTAATGTTTTATATCAAGCATTATATTGATACCCATAAAAAGGAACTTGGTATATTAAAGGCTTTGGGGTATTCAAACTTAAAAATAGCAAAAAATTTCTGGATATTTGGAATCAGTGCGTTTATTGGAACAGTGATAGGTTTCGGTGGAGCATTTCTTTTAATGCCAAAGTTTTATGCGCTTCAAAATGAAGATAAAATGCTTCCAGAGATAACTGTACACTTTCATCCCACTATTTTTCTTTATTTTGTAGTATTGCCCACTATATTTTTTTCAGTGATTGCGATCGGCTACGCCTGGTATAAATTACATACGCCGGTATTACTGCTTCTGAAAGATAACCTGCAAGTTACAGCCAAACGGTCCAAACACAGAATTGAAGAAAACAGAGAACTTTCATTTATAGAGTACTTAAAAAGGAATACTTTGAGATCTAAAAAAGTGCTTGTGTTTTTCATTATTTTTGCTTCGTTTTGTTATTCTGCTATGACACAGATGTCGTTCAGTATGAAAGATTTGTCAAGTGAAATGATGGGAGCAATGATGCTTATGATTGGACTTGTCCTGGCTTTTACTACATTATTTCTTTCTGTTACTACAGTAATTAACGGAAATAGCAAGGCAATCGCTATGA
>CALIZJ010000042.1 GCA_938028845.1 uncultured Blautia sp. | reverse complement strand
GACGCTCTTCCGATCTCGGGCTTTCACTGCAATGCCGTTTTCCGTATATTCCTCAGACAAAAGCTGGCCGTATCTGCGGATCAACTGCAGTTTTCCTGCCTCCTGATAAGGAAAGAGCCGTTCAATATAAATCTGCTCCTCTGCCAAAAGTTTCTCTAAGAGAATCTTCAGTTCGTCCAGACCCTCTCCTGTTTTCGCGGAGATTTTAAGCGTATGATCCGCCCGGAAATCCCGGATCTGTTCCCCGCTGCCAAGATCCTGTTTATTTAACAGTGTGATGATTTTTTTCCCTTCTACCTTAAGCTCTCTAAGCGTCTCATATACGATGTGCATCTGCATTTCCGCCTGGGGATTGGACACATCTACCACATGAAGGATGTAGTCTGCATATTTCGCTTCCTCCAGGGTGCTTTTAAAAGCCTCCACCAGATGATGGGGCAGCTTGCGGATAAAGCCGACGGTATCTGTAAGAAGGATCTGCTGTCCATCGCTTAACGTAAGCGCCCTGGTAGTGGGGTCGAGGGTGGCAAACAGCTTGTCCTCAGATAATACCTCTGCCCCTGTCAAAGCGTTTAAAAGGGTGGATTTTCCGGCGTTGGTGTAGCCTACGATTGCCGCGGTCTTTACATTTCCCTTTTTTCTGCCTGTGCGGATCAGCTCCCGGTGTTTTTCCACCTGTGTCAGATCTGCCTTTAAAGCAGAAATCCTTGTACGGATCAGCCTTCTGTCTGTCTCCAGCTTCTTTTCGCCTGGTCCTCGCGTCCCGATACCGCCGCCCAGACGGGAAAGTGACTCCCGAAGCCCCACAAGGCGCGCAGCCCGGTATCGAAGCTGTGCCAGCTCTACCTGAATCTTTCCTTCACTGGTCACTGCCCTTTTGGCAAATATATCCAGGATCAAAAGCGTACGGTCCATAACCTTGCAGTCCAGCTCCCGCTCCAGGTTATTTAACTGTGCCGGAGACAATTCATCGTCGCAGATGATCCCTGTAGCGTCCATAGCGTTCACCAGGCTTCTCACCTCGTCTATTTTTCCCTTTCCGATATAAGTTCCCGGATGTACCGCTTCCCGGTTCTGAACAATCTTTCCCACAGTCACAGCCCCTGCTGTCTCAGCCAGTTCTTCCAGCTCCTCTAAGGACTCGTAAATATCTCCGTCCCCGATCTGAACTCCCACCAGGACCACTCGCTCTTCTATCTCATCAAAATATTCCATATAAGCTCCTTTTACTCCGCTGTTTCCTGTGCCATTCCTTCTGTTTCCGCGGCAGCGGTATCCTGGGTGCTGCCTTCTCCGGTTTCTTGGGAAGCAGCAGTATTTCCTGTCCTGGAATTTAAAAAGACAAGCTCCTTTTGCACGGCTTCATCGTCCGGGTACATATCCAGATACTCCTGGGCCTTTTGCTGGGCAGTGGAAAAATCCAGCATCTTTTCATAAGCTACAATCTCATTAAACAAAAGATCCTTCATTTCCTCATCTGTAGCCAAAGGCAGTCCTGTAGAAATATTCGTAAGGGCAGAAGAATAATTTCCTTCTGCGATATCGCAGAGAGCCAGTCCATTATACCCGCTGGCGGATTCTCCTTCTGCAGTTGTATACTGCTGATACATAGCCCGCGCATTGGAAACATCATCGGATGCTAGGTATACCATTCCAAGAAGAAGCAATGCTTCTGTGCTTTCGTTATTAGCAGCCTCTATAAGTTCCTCCTGGGCCTTGGAATAATCCTGCATATAGTAATAAACCCTTCCACGGTCACAGTAATCCTGAGCCTCCTTGGGTTCTGTCTCTAAAGCCGCCTCCAGATAACGGGTGCCGTCCGCTTCCATATCCCTTTCCACATAGGCCTGATAAATCTGGATCGCCATATCATAGGTGGGTTCTTCCACATAGGCTTCGTCGAAATTGGACATTGCCTCATCATATGAGTCCATCGCAAGAGCCACCGTGCCAGCGAGATAATAACCGTCTGCATCCATGGTATACTCCTGGGCCATTGTCTGACAGTCCGCCATTGCCTCCTCGTACATCTCCGCTTTTATCTCTGCAGTAATGCGATAAGATAAGATATCCTGTCCAAGAGACTTGCTTACCTTCTCACAGTTAAGCGCACTGGTAAAGTTTTCAATAGCCGCCTCGTAATTCCCCATACGGAGATTTGCAATTCCTGCCCCACGATAGGACTGGGGAAGATTTACTTCGTTTGCAATGGAAGCTTCGTAGCCGGACAGGGCGGCTTCGTAGCTGCCCTGTTCCAGGTCTGTACCTGCCTGCTCGTATATTTTCTGTTGTTCTCCCTGGCAGCCGGTAAGCATAGATAGCCCCATGCAGACCGCCAGTATCCATGCTGCTCTTTTTTTCTTCATGTGTATCCTTATTCCACTACCAGTCCTTCGGACTCGATCACTTTTACAACACTGTCTACATATTTATGGCAGAGCTCGTCTGTACCTGCCTCAACCATCACACGGATCACAGGCTCTGTTCCGCTTTCACGTACCAGGATACGTCCGTCGTCCCCTAAAGCGTCCGCTACATTCTGTACAGCCTCTCTCACCTTAGGATTCTCCTGGGCAGTTTTTTTATCTGCTACCCGCACATTTCTAAGAAGCTGCGGGTACACTTTCATCTCTTTAGCCAGATCACAGAGGGTAGCCTTTTTCTCCACGCACGCCTCCATAACAAGCAGAGAGGTAAGAATACCGTCTCCTGTAGCAGCATAACGGCTGAAGATAATATGGCCGGACTGCTCGCCGCCGATGCTGTAATTGTTTTCCAGCATATTTTCCGCCACATATTTATCTCCTACAGCAGTCTGCTCATAGCGCATGCCTTCTCTTTCCAGTGCCTTATAAAGCCCGAGATTTGACATTACTGTGGTAACAACGGTGTTTCCGTTTAATCTTCCCTGTTCCTTTAAATATTTGCCGCAGACATACATGATCTTATCGCCGTCAATGACATTTCCCATATGATCCACCGCGATACATCTGTCTGCATCCCCGTCATAGGCAAAGCCCACGTCCAGGCCGTTCTCTACCACGTATCTCTGAAGTACCTCGATATGGGTAGATCCGCAGTTTGTATTAATATTCGTTCCGTCCGGATTATTATTGATCACATAGGTCTTTGCACGCAGGGCGTCAAATACGCTTTTTGCAATAGCAGAGGAGCTTCCGTTTGCACAGTCCAGCCCTACCTTGATATTTTTAAAGTCACGGCAGGGAATGGAGATCAGATAACCGATATAACGGTTACGTCCGGATGCAAAGTCTATGGTACGTCCGATATCCTCTTTTGTGGCAAGAGGAAGCTCTTCGATTTCTCCGTCCAGATACGCTTCGATTCTTTCCTCGATTTCTGCTTCGATTTTCTGTCCGTTTCCGTTTAACAGCTTAATTCCATTGTCATAGAAAGGATTATGGCTTGCGGAGATCATGATTCCACAGTCAAAGTCCTCTGTACGTACCGCATAGGAAACGCTTGGGGTAGTGGTAACATGAAGAAGATAGGCATCGGCGCCGGATGCGGTAAGTCCTGCCACAAGAGCATACTCAAACATATAGCTGCTCCTTCTGGTGTCTTTTCCGATCACGATCTTCGCCTTATGATCCCGGCCATAATACCAGCCTACATAACGTCCTACCTTAAATGCATGGTCTACAGTTAATTTTACATTTGCTTCTCCACGGAAGCCATCTGTTCCAAAATACTTTCCCATAATACTCTCCTCATTGTCTAATCAAAATCATGGAAATTTTTACCTTTTCCATCATATCATACCCGTAAAGGTTTGTCACATTATTTTCCCTGCCCGTAAAGGCTGCGCGGATAAACACCTTTTTGGATCAATTCTGCAAAAGCAGCCGCAACTGCCTCTTTATCCTCCTGATAGGTCACGCCGAACCAGGTATCCTTTGTTTCCAGTACCTCCACACAGGCTTTGTCCGCTTTTAAAAGGCTGTCGATCAGCTCTGGGATCAGGTATTCTTTCTTAAGGACATCCTTTTCCTCGTCCCGGAGAAATTCGGCAAATCCTTTTTCCAGCGTTTCCATAAAAGCGGGCGTAAGTCCCCACATATTCATGGAGACAAGGCTTTTCATATCAAGGTCTGCAAAAGTACCATCCTCCAGCTTCGCCTGGGCGCCGGAAGGCACTTTATAAATATTGTGCGTCTCTGTAACTCCGGAAAGCCTTCCGTCTTCTATACGGCAGATTCCTCTTGTCACCGCACCATTGTCGCTTAATGTATTTCCCAGACGGAAACCAGCCATACAGATATGCAGCTTTCCGTCCTCTTTCTGCTCCTGTATCAGATAATCATGTACCTTTACATAAGCTTCTTTTCCATAGTAATCATCTGCATTGATCACAGCAAAGGGCTCTGAAAGCACTTTCTTAGCGGAAAGGACTGCGTGGCCGGTGCCCCAGGGCTTCGTACGCCCGGACGGCCTTTCAAATCCTTCCGGCAGATCGTCAAGATCCTGGAATACATATTCTACCTCTGCGACTTCTGCGATCTTTTTTCCAATGATCCGATGGAATTCCTCCTCAATATCCTTGCGGATAATGAACACCACTTTATTAAACCCGGCTTCCAGTGCATCATAAATGGAATATTCCATAATGATCTCTCCATTTGGTCCCACCGGTGCAAGCTGCTTGATCCCTTTCCCAAAACGGCTCCCTATACCGGCTGCCATAATTACCAGCGCCGTCTTTTTCATCTGTTTCTCCTCCGATCTTACTTATATGGCCAAATCCGCCTTTTTAGCCTTCATCCTGCAGTTTTCCAAGTTTTGCCGCCTGGTCTGCGGCGATCAGGCTGTCTATGATCTCGGAAAGATCCCCGTTTAATACACTGTCCAGCCTGTGAAGGGTAAGCTTGATCCTGTGGTCCGTCACCCTGCCCTGCGGGAAATTATAGGTCCTGATCTTCTCTGAGCGGTCTCCTGTACCGATCTGGCTCCTTCTCGCCTCAGCCTCCGCATCGTGCTGCTTGGCAAGTTCCATCTCATAGAGACGGGAACGAAGTACCTTTAACGCCTTATCCTTATTTTTTAACTGGGATTTTTCATCCTGGCAGGAGATTACGATTCCTGTAGGGATATGGGTCAGACGCACAGCGGAATCGGTAGTATTTACACACTGTCCGCCATTTCCGGATGCACGGAATACGTCGAATTTACAATCGTTCAGATCCAGATGGAAATCAATTTCCTCCGCTTCCGGCATGATTGCCACTGTACATGTGGAGGTATGGATACGACCGCCGGATTCTGTCTCCGGAACGCGCTGTACACGGTGTACGCCGCTTTCATATTTCAGCCGTGAATACGCGCCATTTCCCTGGATCATAAAGGTTACTTCCTTGAAGCCTCCGATTCCATTTTCATTTAAGCTTAGCATTTCCGTTTTCCAGTGAAGGGATTCGGCATATTTTACATACATACGGTAGATTTCTGCTGCAAAAAGAGCTGCTTCATCTCCGCCGGCACCTGCACGGATCTCTACGATTACGTTTTTGCTGTCGTTAGGATCTTTAGGCAATAAAAGAATCTTCAGTTCATGCTCCAGCTCTTCCACACGTTTTTTTCCATCGGAAAGCTCTTCTTTAAGCATTTCCCGCATTTCCTCATCTTTCTCTTCTTCCAGCATGGAAAGGCTGTCCTCTATGGTCTCTTTATTTTTCTTGTATTCCTTATACGCTTCCACAATGGGTAAAAGTTCGCTTTGCTCCTTCATCAGCTTCTGAAACCGTTCCTGGTTATCTGTAACGCCCGGCTCACCAAGCTCATTTAAGATTTCATCAAAACGGATCAGTAAGTCCTCCAATTTATCAAACATGGGTATCCTCCTGCTGTTCTCATATTCTATATGGTTTTTGTCCAAGAACCACCCGGTCAAGACCGGACAGATCCTTTTTTACTTCTGTATTTAAAAAACCTGCCTGGCTCATCAGGGCAGAAACCTTTTCTCCCTGATCCCAGCCAATTTCATATAAGAGCCATCCCCCTGGCTTTAAGAAGTCTGCGGCCTTTTCTGTAATCCCGCGGTAAAAATACAGGCCATCCTCGCCTCCGTCAAGAGCCATTCCCGGATCGTAAAGACGTACTTCTTCCATCAGTCCTTCGATCTCCTTTGTAGGGATGTACGGCGGATTCGAAATAAGGATATCATATTTTGGTATGGATTTTCCATCTTTTTCCTGAAAATAATCCGCCGAAAATGTATCACTTTCTACAAATACTGCCCTCTCCGTAAGAGAAAGCCTTTTCGCATTCTCTTTGGCCACAAGCAGGGCTTCCCGGGAAAGATCCGCCCCCACTCCAAAGGCATCCGCCCGCTCTGCCAAAAGGCTTAAAAGGATGCAGCCCGAGCCTGTACACATATCCAAAATTTTCGGAGAAGAGACATCTTTAAGCACATGCAGAGCCTCCTCCACCAAAACTTCCGTATCCTGCCTGGGAATTAGCACTTTATCATTTACATAAAATTCATAGCCCATAAAAAAAGCCTGTCCGGTCAAATGCTGCAGGGGAATATGTTTTGCCCGCTCCCGGCAAAGCTTTTTATAAGTCTCCTCTGTCTGAGGATCTGTCTTTTCATCTGTATGGGCATAGTAATATGCCCTGTTTTTTCCTGTGGCATATTCCAGAAGGAGCCAGGCATCCAGCCCGGCTTCCCTGATCCCGGAATCTTCCAGGACTTTTGTTCCTTCTTTTAACAGAGCCTCAAGGGTTCTCATCTGTATCTACCTCTACCTGAAATTCTTCCCGCAGATAGGCTTTCCAGTCAAACACTGCTTCCACCGCTTTGATGGCTACTTCCACCATATCCGGGGTAGGTTCTTTTGTGGTAAGTTTCTGCATGGCAAGACCAGGCTTGCTTAATATACCGGCAATTTTATTATCTGTCCTTCCTGCCCACTGGATCATCTCAAAGGAAATTCCTGCTACTACAGGCACCATCAGAAGTCTTCCTAAAAGCCTCACCCAGAAAAATGGAACCAGTACAAAGATAAAATGCAAAAATATACTCACGATCATGACCAGGAATAAAAAGCTGGTCCCACAGCGTTTATGCTGACGGGAGCTTGCCATTACATTCTCTACTGTAAGGGGCATGCCGTGCTCTACGCAGTTGATGCATTTGTGCTCTGCTCCATGGTACATGAAAGTGCGCTGGATATCTTTCATCCTGGAGATCAAAAGCATATACCCCATAAACAAAAACAATTTCACAAAGGCTTCCGCTATGGTAATAATAAACTCTGATGCCCTCGCCTTTTGAAGCAGACTTGCCAGGGCATAGGGAAGAAGCATAAACGCAGCCACCGACACTACGATTGATATGGCTACTGTAATATACAAAAGCCATTTAAACTGCTTATCCTCTTTTTCCTTTTGGGCAGCCCGCTCTTCCTCTGTTAAATGCGCTTTTTTCTGTTCTTCCTCTTCGTCCTCCTCGTCTCCTGCAATCTCAGCCGAATACATCAGACATTTGGTTCCCACCACCAGAGAATCTACAAAACTTACCACTCCTCTGATAATAGGTTTTTTCCAGAACTGGGATTTTCCGAAAATGCATTTGTAATCTTCTACTTTAACTTCAATTTCTTTATCCGGCCGGCGCACGGCAGTGGCGTATTTGTCTTTATGCCGCATCATGATCCCTTCCATGACTGCCTGGCCGCCTATGTTTGATGACTTCATATCTTTCTCCTAAATCTTGTCCCGCTGTCCTGTCCTAAAGCAGCTTTTTATCCCTTAATTCAAAGAAAGGTTGAGATTTCCCAACCTCAACCTGTTCTCACTGCGCAATATTTGTATAATTATTTGTTTAAGCCGTATTTTCTGTTGAACTTATCAATACGTCCGCGAGCCTGTGCAGCTTTCTGCTGGCCAGTATAGAATGGATGGCACTTGGAGCAGATTTCTACATGGATGTCCTGCTTGGTAGAACCTGTAGTAAATGTGTTTCCGCAGTTGCAGGTTACAGTCGCCTGATAGTAGTTCGGATGGATTCCTTCTCTCATGTTATTCACCTCTCTATATTTCTTCTATTTTCTATTCGCATTTCTTTGACGAATTCATTATTAAACAGCTTACTGATTATAGCATACCCATCCTGCAAATGCAAGCTGTTTATAAAAATTTCTGTTTTTTCGCCATCTGAACGAATTCTGCGTTGGAACGGGTCCTGGAGAACATGTTCAGGATCTGTTCCACTGCTTCCTCCGCTTTCATGCTGTTTAATGCCTTTCGCATATTATAAATGGCTTCCTGCTCGTCATGGCTTAAAAGAAGGTCTTCGCGCCTGGTTCCGGACTTCTGGATGTCGATAGCTGGGAATACGCGTTTCTCCTGGAGCTTCCGGTCGAGAACAAGCTCCATGTTTCCGGTTCCTTTAAATTCTTCGTAAATAACATCGTCCATCTTACTTCCCGTGTCCACCAAAGCCGTAGCCAGTATAGTCAGGCTGCCGCCTTCCCGCATATTCCGGGCTGCACCGAAAAAGCGTTTGGGCATATGAAGGGCCGCCGGGTCAAGACCGCCGGAAAGGGTCCTTCCGCTGGGAGGGATCACCAGGTTATATGCTCTGGCAAGCCTTGTGATGGAGTCTAAAAGGATGGTCACATCTTTTTTATGCTCCACTAAGCGGCGGGCACGTTCCACTACCATCTCGGATACACGTTTGTGGTGCTCCGGCAGTTCGTCAAAGGTAGAGTAGATCACCTCTACATTCGGTCCCTGAATAGCCTCTCGTATGTCCGTTACTTCCTCAGGACGTTCATCGATCAAAAGGATGATCAGATGCATGTCCGGATTGTTATAAAGAATCGATTTGGCTACGTCCTTTAACAGGGTGGTTTTTCCAGCTTTAGGCGGGGATACGATCATCCCTCGCTGTCCCTTTCCAATGGGGCTGATCAGGTCCACGATCCTCATGGCCATCGTACCGCCCGGCCGTTCCATAACAAGCCGCTGGTCAGGGAAAACAGGCGTCATGTCTTCAAAATTATATCGTCTCTGCCCTTCGCTTGGGTGGAACCCATTGATCGACGTCACATAAAGCAGTGCGCTGAATTTTTCCCCCTGGGTCTTGATGCGGATGTTTCCCTGGATAATATCGCCTGTTTTTAAATTAAATCTTCGGATCTGGGAGGGAGACACATAAATATCATTTTCTCCCGGCAGATAATTTTCACAGCGGATAAACCCATAACCGTCCGGCAGGACTTCCAAAATGCCGTTTGCTTTTTCTCCGCTGTCTAACTGAACTGTTTCTGCCGGAATACGGTAGGCATTATTTTTCTTTATGTCCTCTGGTTTCGTATTGTTTCCATTATTATTAGAGAGGTGGGCTGGTTTCGGGTCTTTTTGTTCCTTTATCTCTTTTATTTCTTTGGATTCTGTTTTAGTTTCATGGGTTTCTTCTTTTATTTCTTTTTCCTCTTTCTGGGAATTCTCTTTTTCGTCTTCCTGGAGCATGCGCTCGATCAAATCCGGCTTCCTAAGTGTAGAAATGCCTTTCAGTCCTCTTGCCTTCGCCAAGTCTTTCAGGGTTGCCAAAGACAAGGATTCATACTTTTCTCTCATAATATTTCCTCTGTCTTCAATTTTTCCATTAACGGGATACTCTGTCGGAATCGACACGGACATCAGCCTGAATGAAAGCTGATGCGATCACTTGCCCTGTACATAAATCATGTACAGGCTATATTTTATTATATACACCATTTTCCAGTTTTTGCAAGATGTATTTATAATATTTTACAGAACGGCAGTTTATTTTTTCAGTACGCAGCGTACTGGTCTGTCCGTGTGGCGGATACTGCGCAACGGTTGTGTTTACGCTGAATATTATTTCTTTTTTCCCATAATACAGGGCGCCGGCGTAGCGGCTCAATACAGGCATAACAGGCTGAGAGGTGTTCTCTGTATACTGTCAGCAAGATTGAAAAATCATCCTATATACTGGTTATGTTTTTATAATAAATCACCATAAATATTTTTTATGCAAAACAGCAGTGAATATGGCGTATTTGAAAGTTAGCTTTTTAAATTCACTTTTCTATACATATAACAAGTTTAATTTCGTGTTTATCTTTATTTCTGCCTCTATAATTTCAGATCCATATTCATACTTATTTTTCTGCTCTTATTTTTTCATATTTCTAATTAATTTAATCCCTATTAGCTCCTACTTTTCTATTGTAATTTTTTTAAGCTCTTCCGTAGTGGTGTTTGGTTTCATACGGGGCTTTCCTACATTTTCTTATTTTCTTCCGTAGCGACACCCGCTTTTATACGGTGTTTTTTGACACTCCCTTGACTTTCTTCCGTAGCGACGCCTATTTTTATACGGTGCTTTCGCTATTTTCTCGACTTTCTTCCGTAGCGATACCCATTTGTCTACGGAGCCTTCTGCCATTTTCTCAATTTTCTTCCGTAGCGATACCCATTTCTATACGGAGCCTTCCGCTATTTTCTCAATTTTCTTCCGTAGCGGTACCAGGCTTTATACATTTCTTTTTGACATTCTCTTATTTTTCTCCGTAGTAACACCTATTATTATGCGGTGTTTTCTGACACTCCCCCGACTTTCTTCCGTAGTGACAGTCGTTTTTATATGGGGCTTTCTGCTATTTTTCAACTTTCTTCCGCAGCAGCACACTTTTATATAGAGATCTGGCTTCTGTTTTCTTTTTACAAAATAAAGAGATTTTCCTTTTACATAAATAAAGAGAGATAATCACCCATTTTAAAAAATACGGCAGAAAAAAACGGCCAGCCAACAATTCTTGACTCTGCCGCTTTTTTCTATTCTTATATTACTCTAGCGCTTCCGCAGATATTCCTTTAGAAAGGCGAAGAATTTCTCCATCTCCTCTTTCGTCCCCACTGTGATCCGCAGATAATTTCCGGTTCTTTCTCCAGGGAAATAGCGGACATAAATATGTGCTTCCCGAAGAGCTGCAAAAAGTTCCTCTGCCGGGCAGCTCTCATGAGAGGCGAATATGAAATTTGCTTTGGAATCTGCAAAAGTAAATCCCAGCTCCTTCAGCTCCTTCTTTGCCCACTCCCTTGTCTCTATGATCTTTTGGCAAGTGCTTTTAAAATATTCTTCATCACGCACTGCCTCTGCCCCTGCAGCGATAGCAGTACAATCCATAGTATAGGAATTAAAAGAATATTTTACATCGTTCAAATATTTGATCAGCACAGGATTTCCGCAGGCAAATCCAATCCTCATCCCTGCCATGGACCTGGATTTGGAAAAAGTCTGGACTACCAGAAGATTTTCATATTTTTCAATTAATGGAAGTGCCGATTCTGCCCCAAAATCTATATAAGCTTCATCTACAATCACCACCACATCCGGGTTTCTTTTTATGATTTCCTCTACCTCGTCAAGAGGAAGAGCAATCCCCGTAGGTGCGTTTGGATTGGGAAAGATCACGCCGCCGTTCTCACGGAAATAATCCTCCTTGCGTATACAAAAGCCTTCATCCAATGCCGGCCGTTCATAAGGTATCTGAAACAGGTTTGCCCATACATCGTAAAAAGAGTATGTAATATCCGGAAAAAGGATGGGTTTTTGAGAATTAAAAAAGGTGAGAAAGCTCATGGCAAGTACATCATCGGAGCCAACCCCAACAAAGACCTGCTCTTCCTTTAAACCGTACCTTTGGGCTATCGCCCGCACCAGTTCCCCGGCTGTAGGATCCGGATAAAGCCGCATTGTTTCCGTTTTCATATTTCTTAAAACCTGTTCCACCCTAGGAGACGGGGGATATGGATTTTCATTTGTATTTAATTTGATCATATCCGGCTGGTTTGGCTGCTCCCCTGGGGTATAGGGCACCACCTTGCGGATATTTTTTTCCCAGGATTTTTTCATAGTATTCTCTCCTCGTTTGCTGTAATGATACATCATTTACATGGACTGCTCTTCAAATAAAGGTGTGGAAAAATACCGTTCCGCTGTATCCGGAAGGACAGTTACCACCGTTTTTCCTTCTCCTAATTTTCTCGCCAGCTTCAGCGCGGCGGCCACATTCGTCCCGGAAGAGATGCCGCACATGATCCCTTCCTTAGACGCTAATTCCCGTGAGGTCTGGATTGCCTCTTCATCCGTCACGATACAAATATTGTCATATATCTTTGTATTTAATATTTCCGGAATCAGGCCGTCCCCAATTCCCATCTGTAAATGCGTCCCGATGGACCCTCCCGAAAGAATGGCAGCATGTTCCGGTTCTGCCGCCCATATCTCTATATTGGGATTTTTCTCTTTCAGCACTTCGCCAATCCCAGTGATCGTTCCTCCTGTCCCGATCCCGGAGCAAAATCCATCGATGGGACAATCCGCCTGCTCTAAAATCTCTATGGCGGTAGTGGATCTGTGTACAGCCGGGTTAGCTGGATTCTCAAACTGCTGGGGCACAAAGACTCTTTTGTCCTCCTTTGCCATCCTGAGCGCCGTATTCAGACATTCTTCAATACATGCTCCGATATTTCCGGCATCGTGGATCAAAATCACCTCAGCGCCGTAATGCTGCATCAGTTTCCTCCGCTCCTCACTGACGGAATCCGGCATCACAATCTTTGTCTTGTATCCGCGGACAGCCCCTACCAGCGCCAGGCCAATCCCCTGGTTGCCGCTTGTAGGTTCCACAATGATGGTGTCCTCTTTGATCAGGCCCTTCTCTTCTGCGTCCCGTATCATATTGTAGGCAGTCCTTGTCTTAATCGAACCGCCAACATTAAGGCCCTCAAATTTTACAAGAATCTGCGCGCTTCCTTCCTCTGCCATGCGTCCCAGACGTATCAGAGGCGTATTTCCCATTGCCTCAAGAATGTTATTATAAACCACTATAGTTTCCCCGCCTTTCTGAAAATCGTTTTACCAGGAATAAAGGTCTGCTTAATTTCCCCCGTCCTCTTTCCATATCTTTTATTATATTCTGCCGTTTGTAATTACGTTCAGCCTCATATATGGCTGCTTCCAATGCCATAAGCAGCCTGAAAATAACAAACGCCGGGACATCCAAAGTCCCTTAAAGAAAGGGACCGGATATCCCGGCGGTACCACACAATCTCGCTGCGCTTTACAAAATCTTGGTATGTAAGCTGTCTGCGCAGTTCACTCATGCGCCTTATCTGATGCTTTCCGCCTGCATCCGGCGTTTAGAGTGATTCTATCGAAAAAACGGGATTCTGTCAAGCATTCGTTGTGGTTTGCCAAGAAAACACCGCTCCAATCCTCCTCCATTTATGCTTCTTTTTTTCTCACATTCAGCAGAACATATACCACAAGCAAAACTACAATTGTTATCCCTAAAATTTCATACATGGCCGGTAATCCTACCCGGTCATGAAAAAAATAAAGATTACAGTCAAGGGAATCTTTTAACTCTTCTATGATTTCACCAGGAAGCCCCTGTTCCCTTAGCTCCCCAAGCACACCATTCATAGAATGGTTCCGGATCAGGGCAGTTCCGTATGTTCCCGGCAAAAAGGAAAGCACCCTTTGCAGCCCCTCTCCAAAAAAGGAAATGGGCATATAAGCTCCGCAGATAAACCCATATCCCGCACTGATCATGGTGCTGACAGCAGAAATCTGCCCCTGGGTAGACAAAAAGAAATGGATAACCGATGACAATGCCGTACCAAACAAAGCAAGTAAAATCACATCTGCAAATAAAAAGGCAACATCCGCCGCAGACATATACCATCCTATAAAAGCCACATACATAAGACAGATTCCTGTAGCAGCGATACAAATAAAAAGTGTGGAAATTAAGGCTGCTATATAATATCCCAGAGAAAGCATCCAGGGTTTTACAGGTGATATTCTGAAATCTTTTATAGTTCCAGCGGCTTTATCCTGCACCATTAAAAAATTTGAGCAAAACGCCACTGTCACACAGGATACAGACAGGATCGACGAAATAAGCTGTGCTCCTGCCAAACCATTGATAACCTCTCCCGATACAGTAAAATCCTGCAGACTGGCTGTAAAATTGTCACGGTAGATATTTCCCAGAAATACAGCATACAAAACAAGCAGGATTGCCGGTGTGATCAAAGAAGTAAAAAACATTCCTTTGTCTTTAAAAAACAATTTTGTATTTCTTTTTATAAGCGCCGCTGTGGTCTTCATTTGTCTGCACCTCCTGTTAATTTTTTCCCTGTGACTGCAAGAAATACATCGTCCATTTTTCCCTTGGTAATCTCATAATCCTGAAACACCTCCGGATGCTCCAGGAGCAGTCTGGTTGCCGCCCCGGTGTCTGGAACCGAAAAGCGGAAAGCGCCTCGGAGTTTTTCATAAGGAATCCCAAGTTTCTCTACCATTTCCTCATGGATGCCATAAATCGTAACAAAATCTCCCGTATATGTATTTTTTAGAGCAAGAGGCGATCCTTCTGCCGCTATTTTCCCTCCATCGAGAATTACCACATAGTCCGCTTCCGACGCCTCCTCCATATAATGGGTTGTGAGAAATACCGTCATATTTTCCTCTTTCCTAAGGGCAAAAATAACATTCCAAAGTGTTTTTCTTGTCTGCGGATCCAATCCCGTGGTCGGTTCGTCTAAAATAAGTATTTTCGGTTTATGGAGCAGCGCCCTTGCTATATCTATCCTTCTCCTCTGTCCTCCTGACAGCTTCCCCACTGTGCGCTTCTGCAGGTCTTCAAATTCAAGCAGCTTCGAAAGTTCTGTTATCCTCTTTCTGAATGCCGCTCCTGTAATGCCATACAGTGCAGCGCGGCTTTTCAGATTATCGTAAACGCTTAAAGCCGAATCCAGAACAGAATTTTGAAAAACCACTCCCAGTTCTCTTTTAATCTGTGGGGCATTTTTGTCCAAATCATACCCGTTGATTCTTATGTTCCCACGATCCTTGGAAAGCTGCCCGCACATAATATTGATAGTAGTGGACTTGCCGGCACCGTTTACACCGAGAAAGGCAAAGAGTTCACCTTTTTTTACCTGAAAGCTCAGATCCTCCACAGCTTTCACTTCCCCAAAACTTTTATTTAATTGTTTAATTTCGATTATGTTCTCCATCTTCTCCTCCTGCAAAATGACAGTGCCAATATAATCTAATACAGGGCCCTGCATCTCCCTGCAAGGCTGGCTTTACACTCTTAACGTCTTTCTTAAACAGACGCCCGCATCCAAACAAAAAACTGCCGTCCACCAAGGCACTAGTATAGGAAAACGTCTCTGCCGTCTGGCAGATTATATTATAACATATTACGTAAGGTCACAAGCAAGCCCCTATACAAAAAATCTCTTTTTTCTGACGTACCAGCGGAAATTTTAAATTGGCAAAACAGGATTAAATTTTTCCTCCTTGAAAACAAAAGAGCCAATGAGTTTGTGAAAAACTCTCACAGATCATTGGCTCTTTTATTCAACGATATCATATATAGAAAGGCTTTTCTTTCGCTTTTTCTCTTTTAAGCTCTGTCTGTTAAAAACTTCCTGTATTTTTTCAAAGCCATTTCCATTTTTTCCATGGAAGGCATCCGCCATTCCCAGTTAGGGGAACCCACTGTCCCGGGGGTATTGATATGTCCTTCTTTCCCCAGCCCTATAAGATCCGCCATAGGTACGATGGCGTACTCCGCTTTACTCTTCCATACATATTTCAGAAGCCTGTCCTTTACAGAACCTCCGCGGATACCTGCTCTTTTTAAGAAGCGGCGCACCTTTCGCCTGGCGGGAACACTTAATTTTTCATACCATTCCATTAAGGTATCATTGTCGTGGGTACCTGTATAGATAATAAGGTTTTCTGTTTCCTGGAAGCTATCCCTTGCATATTTTCCATGGGTCTCTATTGAAAATTGCAAAACCTTCATTCCTTTAAAATGATAATGGTTCTTTAATTCCAATACCTCCGGACGGAGCATTCCCAGGTCTTCAGCTACCAGCTCTATTCCCGGAAGCTTTTCAAGAAGCGTGTCGATCACTTCATAGCCCGGCGCTTCCACCCATTCCCCTTCAATAGCGGTCGGACAGGAAGCCGGTATTTTCCAGAAAGTGTCAAAGGCACGGAAATGGTCAATCCTTACAATATCAAAAAGTTTCTGGCTGCATCCGATACGGTCTACCCAGAACTGGTAATCCGTCTTTTTCATGTAATCCCAGTCATAAATGGGGTTCCCCCATCTCTGGCCTGTGGCGCTGAAATAATCCGGCGGAACACCAGCGATAAAAATCGGTCTTCCATCTGTATCCAGGAGGAAATTGTCTTTTCCGGACCACACATCCACAGAGTCAAGGCCCACATAAAAAGGCATATCCCCCATAATACGGATTCCCTTTTGATTTGCTTCCTGTTTTACATGCATCCACTGAGTAAAGAATACATATTGGAGGAACATATGATACTGTGCTTCTTTTTCCTCTTCCTGTGAAAGGGCAAAACGTGCTTTGCACCAGTCCCGTTCTTCCTTTCTCCATTCGTTCCAGCAGCTTCCGTTATTTTTCTTCTTAAAGGCCTGATAAACTCCGTATTCATAAACCCATGGCTGTGCTGCAAATTCCTCATAGTCATTTTTCTCTGAGGAGGTTTTACGTGAAAAAGCTTCAAAAGCTTCCCTAAGATACGTCTCCTTCCACTCCCGCACTCTTTCGTACTGTACTGCAGTTTCTTTTTCCAGAAAAGCAGGGGGCATTTCTTTTAAAAGCCCTTCTTTATAAAGTTCATCCAGGCTGATATACAGCTCATCCCCGGCAAAGGAGGAGTAAGGCTGATAGGGGGAATTTCCAAAGCCCACAGGATTTAACGGAAGGATCTGCCAGATCTTCACACCGTTTTCTGCCAGATAGTTTACAAATTCATATGCATACTGTCCCAGCTCCCCCACTCCCGTCCTGGACGGAAGTGCGGAAACGGGCATTAAAATTCCTGATTCTCTCATTTTTCCTTATCCTTTACGCTAAATGCCAGATATCCTTATTATATTCGGCAATGGTACGGTCAGCGGAAAAATATCCTGCCTTTGCGATGTTGACAAGGGCTTTCTTTGTCCATGCCTTTTCGTCTTCATAATCAGCAAGCATCTTTTCCTTTGTCTGAATGTAATCTTTCAGATCCAAAAGGGTCATAAACCAATCCTTGGATACGATTTCTTTATACAGACGTCCGAGATTTACCGGATCACCAATGCGGATCAGCTCTTTGCTGATAATAAAATCTACCAGTTCTTCTATCTGAGGATCTTTTTCGTAAATATCTTTGGAGCAGTAGGAGGCAGTATCGTACAGACGGATAACCTCCTCAGAGCGCTTACCGAAGATATAAATGTTCTCATCTCCTACAAGCTCATGGATTTCCACGTTTGCTCCGTCTTCTGTCCCCAGAGTAACCGCTCCATTCAGCATAAATTTCATGTTTCCGGTTCCGGATGCTTCCTTTGATGCAAGGGAGATCTGCTCGGAAATATCACATGCCGGGATCAGTTTTTCTGCCTTGGTCACGTTGTAATTTTCCACCATAACGATCTTTAAATACTTACTTACCTTGGGATCACTGTCCACCAACTGCTGCAGGCAGAGGATCAGATGAATGA
>CALIZJ010000041.1 GCA_938028845.1 uncultured Blautia sp. | reverse complement strand
TTGGAATTCCACTGAAATCGTGGCAAAATCCTGGACAGAGCATTTAAAAACCGAAGGTATTTTTATGGAAATCACCTCCCAAAAACTAATGCAGCTTTTTGGCCAGCTCCTGCCGGATATAGCCAAACAGCTCTTTCCCGATTACAGCGAAGAAGAACAGCTTCGTCTCATCGACGGCTGCTGTCAGGCAGAACATGAAGCGCTTTTAAAACAGTGCGCCCCACTTTATCCAGGTCTGGAAAGCACCTTGCAGGCGCTGTGCCAAAGGTTTCCCTTATTCATTGTCAGCAACTGCCAGGCAGGATACATAGAAGTATTTCTAAAGGCAACAGGCTTTTCTAAATATTTTAAAGGCCATCTCTGCCCTGGAGACACGGGAAAAGACAAGGCGGGAAATATACGCCAGATCATAGAAGAATACCAGCTTCGTTCCCCTGTTTATGTAGGCGACACCATGGGAGATTACAATGCCTGCCAAAAAGCAGAAGTTCCCTTCATTTTCGCTTCCTACGGCTTTGGAAACGTACCGGATGGCACCCTGCGTATTCAGTCCCTTCCGGATCTTCTGACCCTCTGTTCAGATATGGATGAGACAATGCACTGATAATTCCCATACCATAAAGCCCCGTATATTCTCACTCCCGGAACCGCTTAAACTGCTCAATATAGTAAAAAGAAGCATGCCAAAGACATATCTTCCCGGCATGCTTCTTTTTTACAGGTCATTTCATACCTTTTTTTTGCATTTTACTTTTAACATATAAACCCATACGATAAAAACAACAACTAAAAATACAAGATATACGATCTGGACGATCGGATTTGTAGTCAATGTACTGATTCCTGTAGCAGCTCCGATCAGGATCAGAGCTATTCCGGATACCTTTTCCATCTTTTTTTCATCATACAGTTTCTTTCGCAGTTCAGTATTTCCGCCTTTCATGAAAATTTCTCCTTTTCCCATCAAAAGCATAATACCTACCACGATTGCAGCAACTGTCAAAATGTAATCAATTAATGTACCACCCATAATAATCCTCCTGTTATGTATAGCTGCCGTAATAAATCCGGCAGCAGATTTTTTATGATCAATAGAAGCAGACGATCGGAACACCATAATCAATGATGCTGTACAGGATCGCTGCATTATCCGGAGGAAGATTAATACATCCGTGAGAACCTCCGCCATAGTAACGGTCCCCGCCAAAGTACGGCTGCCAGGATGCATCATGGAATCCGATTCCGCCGTTAAAAGGCATCCAATAGGTTACCGGCTGCTCATACTCGTATTCTCCATTAGGAAGAAGTTTTCCTCTCAGGACATCCGGACTTTTCTTATAATACAAAGTAAAGATTCCCGGCGGTGTCTGGCGGTCACTGTAGGTCATATCCCCAGACACGATATCGGACTCAAAGATAACTGAGCCATTCTGGTAATAATACATATGCTGCGCGCTTAAATCCACCTCAATATAGGTATCACCAATGTCGTTCACCCCACGGGCATTTGCCGTCATGGAATATACCGGCTCCCTCGTAGTCTGAGTTCCTGACTGGATCTCCTGGGTAAGCTGCGCCACTTCTGCCTCCTGGTTGATCTGCCATCCGTAGGCTGAACCATAAACATATACAGTCCTTCCGCTGGTAGTATAAAATTCCCTGTCTGTTCCCACTGTATCATAAGTAGCGGCAAGCTGCGCTACATAATCTTTTATGTGCTGCTGGAAAGAGGCATCATCCTGCACAAGCTGGCCCTTTTCATCAAAGGACAGCCAGTCCTTGATCGTAGAACCATCCAGAGTCACTGTCTGGTCTCCAAAAGTATAAGTGATGCTCGCCTTTGTAAAATTATTATAAGCATCTACAGTGGCCTGAAGCTCTTTATTATCTTTGGTCACTTCTGCCTGAACATATGCTTTTTCAAATTTTTCAAAGTTGATCGCTTCTTTACTGTTTGAAACCGCTTTTTCAAGAATTCTGTATGCCTGCTTCATATTCAGCTTACTGCCTTCTGTCTCCGGCACGATTTCAAACTGTGTATCCTTAAATGTTACATAGGCGTTTTGGGGCTCCACCTGATTTTCTTCTTTTGCACAGTTTAACTGTTTGATCTGGTTTTGGAGCTTTTCTTTATTGTAAGTGACATTTTCTTCTGCTGTATAACTTCTCTGTTCAAAAAAACCTGTGATCCATTCATAAGGTTTCTGCTGTTTTAAATAGTTTAAGATTTCTCCGTCAGACATATACTGATAATCAATCTCTTCACCATTTATGCTTTCCGGCTGCTGATTCCTTGCCATAACCTGGATGGAATAATCCTCCACCTTAGCGGCAAGCGCCTGCTCTGCCTCATAAGCAGTCATTCCTGAACAGTCAATCCCGTTAATAATGGTTCCCTCAAAAAACTTATCCAAATAATAATAAGATACGCCGGCATAAGCACATCCTGCAGCAACTGCCAGAATCGCCAAGGTGATCCCTGTAACTTTCAGCCCTTTATGCTTCTTCTTTTTCTGCGGAACAGGGGGGACTTCCATCTCCCCTTCCTCAAGAGGCACATAAGTTATGGGTCTGGGCCTTGCCGACTTTTTCCTGGGCGCAGGCGAAGCGGTAGTAAAGGGCATCTGAATCTCTTTTTCCTGGGGTTCTTCCGGGACAGATCCGGGCAGTTCCTGGTCTTCCTTAGATTCTGTTTCCACGGTTTTGGCTGTATCCGCTACAATCTGCTCCATGGCAGCATCAATCTTATCCTGGATATCTATATTTTCCGCATCTTCCGGATGCGGCGTCACCCCTTGTGCCTTATCCATCTTTTCTTCGTTGCTCATTTACATACTCTCCTCGACAATAAATGCGTCAAAAACTATATAACCCCTATATTATAACATAAATCTTCCATTTTGCATCCGGATTTATCTTTTTTATAAAAGATTAATAATTTCGTCACACTTACCCCAAATTATAAGCTTAGTTTATCCTGTAATCCTTATTTTATCCGTCTATTCTTCCCTAAATCACTTATTTACAGCCGTCAGACCAAGCCTTTTTGCTGTATCTTTCATAACATAAAAATACATAAAAACTAAAAGCGCAGTGGCAACGATCCACGCCATAGGACTTGCAAGACAAGCTCCAAGGTAACTTTTTTCAGATGCAGCGATCACTGCAGTGATTCCTCTTCCGGTAAGTTCCGCAACCCCTGCCAGCATAGGAAGGACGCCATAGCCCATTCCCTGGATACCATTTCGCAGTACATTTACGAAATGCAGAGGAATAAAGAAAATCCCCACACATTTCACATAGATATCCACCATAGGAATAACTTCCGCAGCATTATCTGAAATAAACAGATAAGAGAGATATTTTCCTGCAACAACCAGGAACACTCCTGTTACCACTGCATATGCAATGCCGATCAAATGGGCACATCGGAATCCCTGCCGTACCCGTTCCAGTTTCCCGGCGCCGATATTCTGCGCATTATAGGTGGCCATAGTGGTTCCAAGGGCTACAAACGCCTGTGAGAATATATTCTCTATCTTACTGCCGGCTGTAAATGCCGCTACTGCATAAGAACCCAGGGTATTTAACGCAGTCTGCACCATCATCGTGCCTATTGCCGTTATGGAATACTGAAGGCCCATGGGAATACCTACGCTGATCTGGTTCTTCGCAAGATTTTTCCGGAATTTCCAGTCATCCCTTTTTAAATGCAGCTCCGGAACTGCTTTGGCAATATAAAACAAACATAAAACCCCGGATACTCCCTGGGAAATAACCGTCGCCCAGGCTGCCCCTGCCGCTCCCATATGAAATACGATGATAAAAACAAGGTCCAAGACTATGTTTAAAAGCGCCGCGATGATCAAAAAATATAAAGGCGTTTTGCTGTTCCCAAGGGCCCTTAGCACACTTGCCAGAAAATTATACAGCACCTGAGCAAAAATTCCTCCACAGATGATCATAATATAAGCATAGGCATCTGCCAAAATGTCCTCCGGCGTATTCATAAATTTCAGCAGGCTTTCCATGCCCAGCATACTCCCCGCTGTCATCACCACAGAAACCGCCACAGATAAAATTGCTGCGTTTCCTACTGTCTGCCGCATTTCCTCTGTTTTTCCCGCCCCGAATTTCTGTGCTGTCAGTACAGTAAAACCCGCTGTCAGGCCAGTAAGGAATCCTATGATCAGGAACATGATGGTTCCTGTGGCCCCTACTGCCGCTAAAGCCTTTGTACCTACAAACTTCCCCACAATCACTGCGTCCGCCATGTTATAAAACTGCTGAAATACACTTCCAATAAAAACAGGGATAGTAAAATTCAGAATCATGCTCATCGGCTTGCCGCTCGTCATATCTGTTTTCATCTTCTCCTCCACCTCATATCCAAAAACTATTATTGTGATATTTGAGGGGAATTATAGTAAAAAATGGGAATCGTTGCAATACTTCTTTTTTATTTCTTTTATTTTCTCTATAATAACAAAAACCCCCTGGACTCCAGAGGGTTTTGTTGTAAAAATCACGAATTTTATTAATGTTTATTCCCGCAAGCAACGCGCCCAGCGGACATGCTTGCATGTCCATTTGACTATTCCTGAACAAGCAAAGACTTGCCTGTCATTTCCTTTGGCTGTTCCATACCCATCAGCTCGATCAGAGTCGGAATGATATCTGCAAGGCAGCCGTTCTCGCGGAGTTTATATTTCGGGTCTGCATTTACCAGGATAAACGGAACCGGATTTGTGGTGTGTGCAGTGAACGGTTCGCCTGTCTCATAGTCAACAAGCTGTTCTGCGTTTCCATGGTCTGCGCAGATGAACATCTGGCCGTCAACCTCTTTGATAGCATCTACAGCTCTGCCCACACATGCGTCCACAGCTTCCACAGCTTTAACAGCAGCATTCTCCACACCTGTATGGCCTACCATATCCGGATTTGCAAAGTTAATAATGATCACGTCATATTTTTCGGACTTGATCGCCTCTACCAGCTTGTCGCAGACTGCAGGTGCGCTCATCTCAGGCTGAAGGTCATAGGTTGCCACCTTAGGAGATTTTACAAGGATCCTGTCTTCTCCCTTATTTGGCTCTTCCACGCCGCCGTTAAAGAAGAATGTAACATGGGCGTATTTTTCTGTTTCAGCGATACGCGCCTGTGTCATATTATGTGCGGCAAGGTATTCACCAAAGGTATTGTGGAGAAGTACCTTGTGGAAGGCAACCAGTTTATTTGGAATCGTGTCATCGTAATCTGTAAAGCATACATAGGTAAGATCCAGTCTCTTTCCTCTTTCAAAACCTTTAAAATCATCGTCGCAGAAGGCTCTTGTGATCTCACGGGCACGGTCCGGACGGAAATTAAAGAAAACTACGGAATCCTTATCAGAAATTACCGTAACCGGCTTACCATCCTTTTCAATCACAGTAGGGAGGACAAACTCATCAGTCTTGTCTGCATCATAGGAAGCCTGGACAGCCTCTGCCGCATCTGTACCTTTCACTCCCTCACCCTTAGTAAGGGCTTTATATGCAAGCTCCACACGGTCCCATCTGTTATCTCTGTCCATTGCATAATAACGTCCGGAAACCACGCCAATCTCTCCTACGCCGATTTCCTTCATCTTTGCCTCAAGTTCCTCGATATATCCCTTTCCAGATGCCGGAGGGGTGTCACGTCCGTCTAAGAAACAGTGTACATACACTTTTTTAAGACCTTCTCTTTTTGCCATCTCAAGAAGGCCGTAAAGATGGGTGTTATGACTGTGTACGCCGCCATCAGACAAAAGTCCCATAAAATGAATGGAGGAATCGTTGTCTTTTGCGTTTTTCATAGCTGCAAGAAGGGCCTCATTCTTGAAGAAGTCTCCGTCTTCGATTTCCTTGGTAATCCTGGTCAGCTCCTGATATACGATGCGTCCTGCACCCATATTCAGATGTCCTACTTCAGAATTTCCCATCTGGCCGTCCGGAAGTCCTACGGCAAGTCCGCTTGCATACCCCTTTACAAAAGGATACTCTGCCATCAGCTTGTCCATAACCGGAGTCTTCGCCTCATATACTGCATTTCCTTCCTTTTTTTCATTCAGTCCGTATCCGTCAAGAATCATTAAAACCGTTGGTCTTTTGCTCATAATGTTCTCCTTTATTTGTAATCGTTCTCCTTAGTAAAAAGGAGAGTTTTTTTGTACTAAAAAGTAGCTCCTTTTATATAGTAACAAAAAATAGAAATTTTTCAATTGTTTTCTTCAAGATAATTTCTCATAAAAGCAGCTATTATTTTCCGTATACTCTAAGCATACTGGAAATCTTTCTTACTGCCTGGCTCTTATCCAGCTCATCCATGGCTTTCCTGAAATCACCCTCTTTTACAGTAGACGTGATCACAACCACCTCCGCGCTGTCCTTGATCTTTGATTCCTTCTGGATGATCTGCGCAACGCTCACATGATGCTTTGCAAACACAGCCGTCATTTCTGCAAGGACGCCGCAGCGGTCCTCCACCTGCATACGGAGGAAGTAGCTGTTATGGGTGTCTTCCATTTTCTTTACAGGCAGGTCTTTATAGCAGGTACAGCCAATCCTGGCGCTGCACCCCAGACGGATATTCCGCACAATGTCAAATACATCTCCCACAACAGCGCTGGCTGTAGGGAGCTCTCCTGCGCCTCTTCCAAAGAACATGGCATCCTCCACTGCGTCTCCATGGACAAAAACTGCATTATAAGAATCATTTACAGAAGCAAGAGGATGAGAACTTGGGATCAGCATAGGACACACATATGCCTCCACTCCATCATCTGTATTTCTTGCCATCCCAAGGAGTTTGATGTCACAGCCCATCTCCTTTGCGTAGCGTATGTCTTTGGCGGAGATCTTCGTAATCCCCTCTGTGTACACATCGTCAAAAACCACTCTGGAATTAAAGGCTACCGATGCAAGAATTGCCACTTTGCGCCCTGCGTCAAGTCCTTCTATATCCGCAGTAGGATCTGCTTCCGCATAGCCAAGTTCCGTGGCAAGAGACAGGGCTTCTGAAAACTCCATTCCCTCCTGGGTCATCTTTGTCAGAATAAAGTTTGTCGTTCCATTAATGATCCCCATAACTTCTGACATATGGTTTCCGGCAAGACACTGCTTTAACGGGCGAATGATCGGAATACCGCCTGCCACCGCAGCCTCAAACAGGAAATCCACATGGTTCTTCTCCGCTGTATCTAAAAGCTCTTTTCCATGTACCGCAATCAGATCTTTATTGGCAGATACCACATGTTTGCCTGCATTTAGCGCAGCCAGGATGTATGTCTTTGCCGGCTCGATCCCGCCCATAAGCTCAATAACAATATCAATAGACGGATCATTTAAGATTTCTTCCCAGTTATTTGTCAAAACAGACGGATCTTCTACTCTTAAAGCCGCTTTTTCCAGGTTTCGCACCAATATCCTGGATATCCGGACTTTACTCCCGATCTTTGCCTCCATCTCACTTTCCTGGTTTTTTAAAACCTTGTAAACTCCTCCGCCTACCGTCCCAAGACCTAACAGCGCAGCGTTTATAATTCTATCACTCATCTGGATAGCTCCTCTCTTTCGCACCGCGTTTGCGGCTGTATTGGTAATAAGTTCATTAATGTTTTAATGGTAGGGCAGAACGAAAAATTTGTCAAGCGGACCTTTTGGAATTTGCCGAAAAAAGATGTTTTTCAAAATCCAATATGCCAAAATCCCGCTACAGATTCCTACGACAATTCCGCCCAAAATATCCGTAGGGAAATGGACATACAGATACCGTCTCCTCCCCCTTGACATTTCCCCCAAAAACCTGCACAATGAAAGTATTCCAAACATGCCGGCGATGCTTCCTATTCAGCCAGAGAGAACAAAACATAGGCAAATACTGCCGGACAGCAGACCCAAATTAACAGGAGGTAAAAGCAATATGAACGTCTTTGATATTTTAGGTCCCGTAATGATCGGGCCTTCCAGTTCCCATACTGCCGGTGCTGTGCGGATCGGTCTCATTACACGCGCACTTTTAGGAACAGAACCAGTCCATGCCAGGATCCTGTTTCACGGCTCCTTTGCAAAAACTTACAAAGGACATGGAACGGACAAGGCGGTTATTGCCGGAATTCTTGGAATGAAAACAGATGACGAGAGAATCCGCTTCTCTCTGGATCTGGCCAAAGAAAAAGGATTAGAGATTGAAATTCTCACAGGTGAGATCCCGGACGCTCATCCAAACACTGCAGAGCTGGTGCTCACCAGCGCCGACGGACACCAAGTCAGTCTGCGCGGAAGCAGCATCGGAGGCGGAAATATACTTATCACCAGAATAAACGGAATGGACGTTTCTTTGACCGGGCAGCATACCTCTTTGATCGTCCTTCATAAGGATGCCCCCGGAACGATCGCAGCAGTTACAGAACTTATGGCAGATTACGGGGTCAATATCTGTAATTTCCGTCTTGCCCGAAAAAAGAAAGGCGGGCAGGCTGTTATGACCATAGAAATAGACGGTTCCTATAATCTCCAGTTAAATGAAGAAATCCAGGAGCTTCCTAATATTTATACAAGCACCATGCTGCGGCCCATTTAACCCTTGGACAAAATCCGGCAAAGGAAAAGCTTTGCAGCTAAAAATAAATCCTCTTACTTAATAACAGCCCGCAATAAGACTGCTTGTCAGGGCAAAAAAGGAGACTAAAAATGGATATCAGTTACCATTCCCTTGATGAATTAATCAAACTCGCACAAAAAGAAAACTGCAGAATTTCCGATATCGTTCTGTCCCAGCAGGCAGAACAAATGGAGCTTTCCACTTTAGAAGTGTATGAAAAAATGAAAGAAAACTATAAGGTCATGGCCTCCTGCATACAGCCAGGCTGTGCACCGGATTTAAAGAGTACCAGCGGTCTTACAGGAGGAGACGCCTATAAAATGCGCCTGGCAGTAGAAAAAGGAACAAATCTTACCGGTTCTCTCCTGGGAGGCGCTCTCTACCGTGCCCTTGCTGTTTCTGAACTGAACGCGGCTATGGGCCGCATCGTTGCAGCCCCCACTGCCGGAAGCTGCGGAATCCTTCCGGCTGCGGTTCTTACGATACAGGAAGAAAAAGGACTCTCGGAAGAATCCTGCGTCATGTCCCTTTTTACCGCTTCCGCCATCGGTATGGTAATCGCAGCTAATGCCTCTCTTGCCGGGGCAGAAGGAGGATGCCAGGCAGAGTGCGGTTCTGCCTCTGCAATGGCAGCAGGAGCCATTGTGGAACTTGCCGGCGGAACTCCTGCCATGGTAGACGCGGCTGTTGCCATTGCGCTAAAGAATATCTTAGGACTGGTCTGCGATCCTGTGGCCGGACTGGTAGAGATTCCCTGCATTAAACGCAATGCCTCCGGGGTAGCCGGCGCCTTTGTCGCCGCTGAACTTGCCCTGGCAGGAATAAAAAGCGCGATTCCCGCCGATGAAGTTATCGTAACCATGAAAAAGGTGGGAGACGCAATGCCCGCCGCCCTCCGGGAAACCGGGGAAGGAGGCCTTGCCGCTACCCCTACCGGGAAGCGCCTTTGTGAAAAAGTTTTTGGAAAAAAAATCCCCTCATAGCTTTCTTAAAGCCCATGAGGGGATTTTCTTTATTAGAATTAAATTATTTCTTGTAATTTACGATCGCGCCAAAATCAGCTTTTAAAGAAGCGCCGCCTACAAGTCCGCCATCGATATCTTTCTGAGCGAACAGATCCGGTGCTGTTGCCGGATTTACAGATCCGCCGTACTGGATACGGATAGCTTCTGCAGTAGCCTCATCGTAGATTTCTGCGATGCATGCACGGATGCCTTCGCATACTTCCTGCGCCTGCTCAGTGGTAGCAGTCTTTCCGGTTCCGATAGCCCAGATCGGCTCGTAAGCGATCACAGCTGTCTTTGCCTGGTCTGCGGTAACGCCCTGGAAACCAATCTTAACCTGCTGACGGATGAAGTCCATGGTCACACCCTGCTCTCTCTGTGTGAGAGATTCTCCGCAGCACATGATCGGAGTGATTCCATGCTCAAAAGCTTTCAGCATTTTCTTGTTTACGCTTTCATCTGTCTCTGCGAAGTATTCTCTTCTCTCAGAATGTCCCAGAACTACATATTTTACGCCTACATCTGTAAGCATTGCCGGAGAGATTTCTCCTGTGTATGCACCCTTTTCTTCGTAGTACATGTTTTCTGCGCCAACCTGGATGTTTGTTCCTTTTACTGCTTCCATAACCGGAATGATGTCAATAGCCGGCACACAGAATACTACGTCTACTTCGTCATTTACTACGAGTGGTTTTAAAGTCTCTACTAATTTTACTGCTTCGCTTGGTGTCATGTTCATTTTCCAGTTACCAGCGATGATTTTCTTTCTTGCCATTTTTTTATTCTCCTTCTATATATTGGCTTGCTTTCATTAAGTGCTCTACTTAAAGGAAGCTCGATTCACTAAATTCGCTCTTCGCCCTTAGCTCGCGCTCATTAAGTTCCTTCGAGCTAAGTTCGCACTAAATTCAAGCTGCGCCTTTGGGCTTGCTTTCATTAAGTGCTCTACTTATCGTTAGCTGCTGCTACACCTGGGAGTTCTTTGCCTTCCAGGAATTCAAGGGATGCGCCGCCGCCTGTGGAAATATGGGTCATCTTGTCCCCATAACCAAGGATATTTACTGCTGCTGCGGAATCACCGCCGCCGATGATGGTAGTCGCATCAGTTTCTGCCAAAGCTTTGGCAACAGCTTCTGTACCGTGAGCAAAATTCGGCATTTCGAAGCAGCCCATCGGTCCGTTCCATACTACAGTCTTTGCGTCTTTTACAGCGTCACAGAAAAGCTTTTCTGTTTCAGGTCCGATATCCAGTCCCTCCCAGCCGTCCGGGATTTCACCGGTAGGAACAATCTGTTTATTGCAGTCGTTGGAGAAGGAATCGCCGATACGGTTATCTACAGGGAGAAGAAGCTTAACGCCTCTGTCTGCTGCCTTTTTCTCCATTTCAAGGGCATAATCCAGATAATCATCCTCGCAGAGAGATACTCCGATCTTTCCTCCGTGAGCCTTTGCAAAAGTATAAGCCATACCGCCGCCGATGATCAGTACATCTACCTTATCCAAAAGGTTATTAATTACGGAAATCTTGCTGGAAACCTTCGCGCCGCCAAGAATAGCTACGAATGGTCTTTCCGGATTATTTACTGCGTTTCCTAAGAAATCGATTTCTTTCTGCATTAAATATCCAACCACTGCTGTATCTACATATTTTGTAACGCCGACATTAGAGCAGTGTGCTCTGTGAGCGGTACCGAACGCATCATTTACGAATACATCACACAGGGATGCCAGCTCTTTGCTGAATTCATCGCCGTTCTTTGTCTCTTCGATGCGGTAGCGGGTATTTTCCAGTAAGATCACATCTCCGTCTTTCATAGCCTCTACTGCTGCTTTTGCGTTTGGTCCTACAACCTCAGGATCTGCCGCGAATTTTACTTCCTGGCCTAATAACTCAGAAAGACGTACAGCAACAGGAGCCAGAGACAATTCCGGTTTCGGTTCTCCCTTGGGCTTTCCTAAATGAGAGCAAAGGATAACCTTTCCGCCGTCTGCGATCAATTTTTTAATAGTAGGAAGCGCTGCCACAAGACGGTTCTCATCTGTAATTTTTCCATCCTGAAGAGGAACATTAAAATCGCATCTTACAAGGACTCTTTTTCCTTTTACATTGATATCATCAACGGATTTTTTATTAAGCATGATTATGCCTCCTTTTTAATAAAAATTAGGGGTCCGGTCCTTGTCAGACCGGACCCCTGGTGAGTCTATGCCTCTATCAAATTCGGATTAAGCGTTAAGCAGTTTTCCGAAGTGTTTGATAGTACGAACCATCTGGCTTGTATAGGAGTTTTCGTTGTCATACCAGGAAACTACCTGTACCTGTGTGGTGCCGTTGTCTAATGGAAGAACCATTGTCTGGGTAGCATCGAACAGGGAGCCATAGGTCATTCCTACGATATCGCTGGAAACGATCTCGTCTTCGTTGTATCCGAAGGACTCGTTGGAAGCAGCTTTCATAGCGGCATTGATCTGCTCTTTTGTTACATTTCCTTCAACAACTGCTGTAAGGATAGTAGTGGAACCTGTAGGAGTAGGAACACGCTGAGCAGCGCCGATGAGTTTGCCGTTCAGTTCAGGAATAACAAGGCCGATAGCCTTTGCAGCACCTGTGCTGTTCGGAACGATGTTAACTGCTGCTGCACGGGATCTTCTCAGATCGCCTTTTCTCTGCGGTCCGTCAAGTGTCATCTGATCGCCTGTGTAAGCGTGGATGGTGCACATGATACCGGATTTGATCGGTGCAAGATCATTTAATGCTTTTGCCATTGGAGCAAGGCAGTTTGTTGTACAGGACGCAGCGGAGATAATCTTGTCTTCGCTTGTCAGACCTTCATGATTTACATTGTAAACGATTGTCTTCAGGTCGTTTCCAGCAGGAGCGGAAATGATAACGTGTTTAGCGCCTGCATCGATGTGAGCCTGAGCTTTATCCTTGGAGGTGTAGAAACCTGTGCACTCAAGAACTACGTCTACGCCGATTTCTCCCCATGGAAGTTCAGCAGCGTTAGCCTTTGCATAAATTTTGATTTCTTTTCCGTCTACTGTGATGGAGTCTTCGCCAGCGGAAACTTTGTCACACAGAGCGTATCTTCCCTGAGTAGAGTCATATTTTAATAAGTGAGCCAGCATCTTCGGAGATGTTAAATCGTTAATAGCTACGATTTCAAATCCTTCTGCTCCGAACATCTGACGGAAAGCAAGACGTCCGATACGTCCAAAACCATTGATTGCAACTTTTACTGCCATGATAAATTCCTCCTATGAAATAAGTGGTAAATTATAACGCTTCCTCATCTTTTGAAGTCACGTTAACCTATCTGGTATTGTACCCAATTTTCGCCAATAATTCAAGACTATTTTATAAAAAACCTTCCAAAACACCAAAATTGAGGTATAATAAGCTTGTCTGAACAAGAAAATACTTTTAGGAGAATCTATTATGACCAACACTATTTTATGGGACTGTCACATGCACAGTTTCTTTTCTGCAGACAGCAGTACCCCTATGGAAGATATGATAAACAGGGCTATTTCCCAGGGTTTAAAAGGGGTGTGCTTTACGGAGCATCTCGATCCGGATTATCCCCCTACTTTAGATGACCTGGAATTTTCTCTGGATATTCCGGCTTACCGGAAAGAACTTTTTCGATTAAAAGAAAAGTATAAAGACAGGATTTCTGTCCGCTTTGGGATCGAATTGGGGCTGCAGCCACATTTAGGGACCTATTTTTCCAGCCTTATAAAAGAATATCCTTTTGATTTTGTCATTGGTTCCTCCCATGTCGTTCATGGAAAAGATCCCTACTATCCGGATTATTTTGCAGGACGTGATGAAAAAGCGGCATACAGAGAATATTTTGAATCTATTCTTGAAAATATAAATGTTTTTTCTGAAATGGATGTGTACGGCCATATCGATTATGTAGTCCGTTATGGTCCTAACCAAAACAAAAACTATTCTTACCAGGCATACCAAGACATTCTGGATGAAATTTTACGTTCTCTGATTGCAAAAGGAATTGGCATTGAATTAAATACCGGCGGATATCATTATGGCCTTGGAGAGCCAAATCCTTCCACGGCTGTTATCCGCCGTTACCGGGAACTGGGCGGCGAGATCATTACCATAGGCGCTGATGCCCATACACCGGATAAAATCGCCTGTGCCTTTTCCAAAGCCGCAGAAGTGCTTACCCAATGCGGCTTTCGGCATTATACGGTTTTCCAGTCCCGCACCCCTGTTTTTCTGCCTTTATAAAGCAGAAAAGCTATCATAAACAGGAGCCCTGCCCCATGGGGCGGATACCTTGAGGATACTTGACATTTCTTATTGCCGCTTGTAAGATTATTATAATTTGTGAGAAGGATTTCACTACTAAAAATCACAGGAAAGCTTTCTTTTTCACAAATTAAAAACAAGCATAAAATACAAGGGAATATCTTCGTAATTATATCGGAAGGAGACACATATGGCTAAAAAAAGAATTCAAAAAAAGAAGGCACAGGCCGAAAAG
>CALIZJ010000040.1 GCA_938028845.1 uncultured Blautia sp. | reverse complement strand
TGTACAAGAATGCTGGTGTAGTTATTGCAAGATCTGGAAGGAATGTTGTAAGTGAATTATTATTTCTAAATATTGGAGGAATTCTGTTTGCTACTGATGGAGATTACAGATCGAAAGAGCAAGAGAATAACATCGATGCAATGGTATTTGCAAGTAATGATTTATTTGTTAAGACCAAAATATCAGATTGCGACGAGAAATTGATTCAGAATATAGGCGAAAGGATGAATTCGAAATATCATGGAATAGATTTTGAACCTGGTAATCAATATGCTATTTCAATTATTTCGAAATTGATGGAAAAGTAGATGAAGATATTACTAACCACATCAGAAATAGGAAATAACGCAGGCGGATTGGCGTACCATTGTTTGCAACTGAAAAGTATGTTTGAAAAGATGGGACATATTGTTCTTACGGAAGTCTTAATTGATTACAGAAACAGCATGACTGTTTTGGATGGGGGCTATGATATATGCCTCGGTAAAAAGATTGCAAAAGCGTATAAGCTGAAGCAGATGGATGTGAAATATGGAAAGGATATTGAACTTTGCATATCTTGTGGAGCAGGATTGACCGCTTATATGTCTATGCTATTCTGTAAAAAGAAAAATATTCCGTTAAAAATAGTGTTATGCGGAAGTGAAGTGAATCTTGCTTGTGGAAATACGGATTTGGCATATTTTAATGAGCATGCAGTTGATTATGCTGATGATGTGATTGGAATTTCAAATGAACTGATAGAGAATATTCAGCTATTTTCAAATAATGAAAGTTGTAGGTACCATGTAATTCCAATTATTTGTGATATAAGCACAGATATTTCTGACCAGATATTTATGAAAGAAACGGAACAGATTGTTTTTGCAACAGGAGCCTCTTTCCTAGGTGAAAAGAAAGGAATAGCTAATCTGATTGCTGCATTTAGTCGGGTTATAAATGATATGGGAAGAAATGATCTTCTGTATCTGTTCGGTCAAATAGATGATGATATTAAAAGGCAATATGTATCTTTGACTAAGGAACTTAACATTGAAAAAAATGTGTTTTTTTGCGGTTATCTAAAGCGGAACGACTATATTAGGAAGATGAATGATGTTGATGTATATATTCAGGCATCTCCTTTTGAAGGGTTTGGTTTATCAATAGTTGAAGCAATCAGTAGTGGGAAGGATATCTTGATATCTGATTCTGGGTTTATAGCAGAGAATATTAGAGATGAGTATCCAGGACACATAATAAAATGTCTTGACACAGAAATTTTAGCAGACACAATTTTCGATTATATTGTAAATACTTTTAACAAGAAGGAACAAATTGAAATAAGAAAAAAGTTAAGAAACCTACTAGCAGAGGAAAAGGTTATTAAACAATGGGAGAATGTATTGTTAGAAGGACATATAAGAAAAAGATATTCTATTAATGAAGTAATATGTAATGCAGTTATGTTTCATGATGTTGATTGTTCTTATACAGGCGTGGATTATGCAGTTGAAGGATTTGAATGCTTGTTAAAAAAAGTAAGTACATCAGGATATAAATTATGTACTGCAAGAGATTATTTTGCTTCAACTGATAGAAGAAAACTAATAATTTGTACTTTTGATGATGGATATGAAAATGTATATTTTAATGCACTGCCTATAATGAAGAAGTATGGTTTTACAGCTACTGTATTTGTATGCCCTGACTTAATTGGTAAAAATAATTCTTGGAACCATCGTGATGATGTAAATAGGAAGCATCTTACTCATGAAATGATGTGTGATTTAGTTCAAGAGGGATGGGAGATTGGATCTCATGGTTTGGCACATATTAATATGTTGCGATTATCAGAACATGAAATAGATGAATGTTTAGGTGAATCTAAAAGAATGCTTTCAAAATATGGAGAAATAGAAACATTTTGTTATCCATATGGTATTTTCAATATGTATATAAAGGGAAAAGTAGAAAGTTATTATAAGAGAGCTTTTTCAGTAGAAATTGGTGGAACTAACTATTGGGATGATCCGTATCAGATTGTTCGCTATACCCCTGAAAAATTGCTATATATACTATCAAGTTAATTGTTAACTTCCAGTAGTTTGTAAGCGCTTTATAACCAACCGGATAGTCAAACTCCAACTTTTGTGAGATACTTCAGATACTTGGAGTAATTCACTTCATATCCGGTTCTCGGAACTGCAAAAGCCGCGATTCGATTTCACATCTTTGGTTGCTTTTGTTGTACCTGGTTACTCCAAAATCTCATGTTGGAGGAGGAGATGAATCAAATGCGTGCAACTTTAAATGATCAACATTGGTTAACACTGATCACACAGTGCAGATCCAGTGACCTTACCGACCGTCAGTGGTGTATAGAAAATGGGATTTCTGCCAGCACATTTTACTATCACGTCCGGGCTTTGCGCAAAAAAGCCTGCGAGATTCCGGAAGCAGTGGACGCTGCCGCACAAAAACAGGAAGTTGTCCAGATCCCACTTTTGAAAATGGAACAGCATGCTTCAGATACCGATGCTTTTCATATGCCCTCGATCTGTTGTATATTCTTGTGCGGGAGTACCGCTGTTCCGGAAGAACGGAAACCGCTAGTCCGGCGGAAGAACCCTAATTCACCGTTATTTACATACAGAAACCTATTATGATAAAAGCTATTGGCAATTTGGGTAAAAGAAAATTTTGTATTTTATACATGTTATGCTATACAAACCACATAAACATTAAAAGAAACCACACAAGGCAGCACCTCACATGCCAGATCAGACATACGACTTTATACATACTGAAAAAGACGGAATGAAAATCTGCCTGGAATTTCCAAAGCAGGCGGTGAGAGATGAAAATCTTCGTCGGGAAATAAAAGCTATTCTTTGCTGTTCCTTGCGGGAACAAATTGAGAAAAACGCTTTTTCCGCGGTACAGCCGGCTTGCGGAAAAGAAGAAGTATTTTAGAACAGCCATAAAAATCCATAGGATACACGAGACTTGGTTTATCATCAGCGGGGGATGTTTCCCCCGCTGAATTGCTGAAAGGAGTGCAGGATAGTGAAGAGAGCAAGAATTCTTCTTCGGGTAAGTTCTAATCAGCAGCTGGAGGCGGACGGCGATTTGACGGTACAGCGGCAGCTTGTACGGGAATATGTGGAAAAGCAGCCGGACTGGGTACTGGATCAGAAGGAATATTTTGAAGGAAGCAACAGTGGATATAAAAATACAGTGGCGCAGAGAGATGTTTTGCAGGAGGCGCTTTATGACGCGGAAAAGGGAGAATATGATATCCTGGCAGCCTATAAAGATGACCGGATCGGACGCCGGATGTGGGAGATAGGCGCTTATGTGATGCGTTTGAAAAGCTTCGGAGTGGAGATCTATACAGTAAAAGACGGCTGCATATCCCCGGAATCCGATGATATTATGGGACAGATGATACTTGCCCTTCGCTATGGAAATGCCCAGAAGAGCAGTTCGGATACGGGTATGCGTGTAAAGGATACTGCTCAGAAGCTTGTACAGAAAGGAAAATTTATGGGCGGAGCAGCCCCTTACGGATATAAACTGGAATTGTCAGGAGAGATCAGCAAGCATGGCCGGGCGCTGCATCAGTTGGTGATTCTGCCAGAGAAAGCGGAAGTGGTAAAGTACATATACGAACTGTCTTTAAATAAAGAATTCGGCTCTGCTAAAATTGCACGGATCTTAAATGAACACGAAAACTACAAAAAAATGGCTCCAAGGGATATTTGGAAAAGCGGAACCATTACAAGTATTTTGACGAATCCAATTTATGCCGGATATACGGCCTATAAGCGGCGGGAGAGGATAAATGGCAGGTATCACAGGCTGGACAGTGAAAACTGGATCATCTCTGGAAAAGCAAACGAAAACATTAAAATAATAGACAGCGATATCTGGAACCGAACACAGGAGATAAGGCGACAGAGAGGAGAAAAATACAGAAAAGATGGAAAACAGAAATCTTGGAAAGGAATACGAAAAAACACAGGAGAGTTACCTCTTATAGACGTAATCCACTGTGGATACTGCAAAGAAAAAATGACAAATGGGAGTAAATATAATTATTGGACTATCAAGGAAACGGGAGAAAAACGTTCCAGTAAGACAAAGATATATAAATGTCAAAAAGCCTGGCAGGGAGCCCTGCACGAGGAGAACTGTCAGATACGTGCAGAGAAGATTGAGCCGCTGGCTTTGGAACCCATTGCCGGATATATTAGCAGATTATTAGAAAATCAGGATGTACGGGAGCAGATGGAAAAAAGCTATGACCGAGAGAAAGAGTTGAAGACCGGGAGGGTTTTAAAAGAAAAACAGGAGCTTAGAAAGATGCAGGAAAAGATTGCTGTTATGGAAGAAAATATCCCGGATGCAATGACGGGGGATTATCCTTTAAGTCTGAAAGAACTTATGGAGCTTATCCGGAAGCATAAAGAACAGGCAAGGGAGCAGGAGAAAATGGTCATCCGTCAGGAGGCGGAATTAAAAAATGCGGTTTCTGTCTTTGCAGAACGTGAAAAAAGTCTGGAAAAGATTCCTGCCTGGCAGGATGTGTTTTGGAATTCGGATGCGGCTGTTAAACGTGTTCTGGTTAACAAGCTGGTAGAGCGGATTGATGTAAAAAAGACAGAGCTCCGTATTGTTTTTAAGATTAGTAAGGAGGAATACCTTTCTTGGTAAGCCGCCATAAAAGAATCCCATACAGGGCTGCGATCTATTAATTTTTATAGAAGATAAATCTTTATGAATGGCAAATGCCTATGAAGTGCCAACCCCGAATCACCGCCAATCACGGGGTACCGGAACAAAGGCTATGACTTTACCATTACTTCCTCCACCGCCTACGACCACAAGTGGATCTACGGAAGAAATATTTTTGACAGTATTGCCAGGATTGTAGATGAGCTGTTTGAAAATTATCTGTCCAGGCCGAATGTACGTCAGCCAATCCTTACCCAGTATTGTGACGGGAGGCAGGTGCAGTGCCGTGACAGAGGGTGGATGACCCAGTGGGGAAGCAAATCCCTGGGGGATCAGGGGTATTCCGCCATTGAGATCTTAAGATATTTTTATGGGAATGATATGTATATCAATGTTGCGGAGGAAATATCCGGGATTCCGGCGTCCTGGCCAGGGTATGACCTGGATATTGGCGCCAGTGGAGATAAGATCCGCCAGCTTCAGGAACAACTGAACACCATTGCCGGTGATTATCCTGCCCTGCCAAAGATAACGGTGGATGGAATTTACGGGCAGAACACAAAAAATGCGGTAAAAAAATTTCAGAGTGTATTCGGACTGCCTGCCACAGGGATCACAGATTATCTTACCTGGTATAAGATCCAGGAAATTTATGTGGCGGTAAGCAGAATCGCGGAATTAAACGGCTGAAAAAGGGGCTGCCGGCTTTGCGAAAAAGGGGCAAAGCCGGTGCCTGAAATGGCGGATTGTGGGTTATGTTGTAATTTTTTTAATTTTTTTAAAAAAAGTGTTGACTTTCTTTTCGGTATCTGGTATAGTATCACTTGTCGCGAGGGAGAACAAAAAAAATCCTACGAAATGCGATATGCGGAAGTGTCGGAACTGGCAGACGAGCAAGACTAAGGAT
>CALIZJ010000039.1 GCA_938028845.1 uncultured Blautia sp. | reverse complement strand
CCTAAACGGGAAAATCCAAGACAGGTAAATCCAGGACAGGCAAAACCTGAACAGGCCGAACCTGGACAGGAAAATCCCGCACAATTAAATACTAATCCACAAAGAACTAAAAAATCAAAAACGGATATATCAAGGACCCATCAATCAATCTATCCGGCAGAGCCGGAGGCGGCAGGCCGCCCGGATGGGATGGATCGGATAGAGCTGATAGACGTTTATCGTGAAATCCTAAAAGAAAATATCGAGTATGACTGTATGGTTTCCCGGTATGGGAAAGAACGCATAGACGAGACTGTGGAGCTTATGCTTGAAGTTGTTTTATCCAAACGGCCATATATCCGTATTGCCGGGGATGATTTTCCCAGGGAGGTGGTAAAGAGCCGTTTCCTGAAGATCAATTCCGGCCACTTGGAGTATGTCTTTGACTGTATTGACAAGAACACCACAAAAGTCGGGAATATTAAGGCGTACCTGCTGGCGGCGCTGTATAATGCCCCGGCAACAATGGACAGCTATTACCGTGCCGAGGTCAACCATGACCTGTACGGCTGTTAGGCGCCTCCGGGCGTCTTTTGTTATCACGGAAAGGAGGCGAAGCACGATGAAAAGAAATTCTGTGCCGGCACTATGCCAGGCGTAAGCAAAGAGCAGATTCAGGCGGCACGGGAGGCGGACCTTTTCGCATACCTGCAGTTCCATGAGCCTGGGGTGCTGAAACGGGACGGACCCAATTACCGGCACAAGGAACATGACAGCCTGGTCTATGTGACCGGGAAAAGGTACTGGTACTGGAACAGCCGGGGCCGGAGTATCAACGCCCTGGATTACCTGATCCAGATTCGGGGCTATGGGCTGGTGGATGCGGTCCATACGCTGGTAGGCGGAGAAATCCAGCAGACACCGGCCTATCGGAGTACAACAGTAACGACCCATGTGCAGAAGGAACCGGAGAAGAAAACATTTTCTCTCCCCTGGGCCAGACGGTGCGCCACCTCTGCCGTTTCCTATTTGCAGCGGCGCGGGATCAGCCCTGATGTGATCAGCCGATGTTTCCGGGAAGGGCTGTTCTATGAGGCACGGTATCATGGCGAGCCGGTCTGTGTGTTTGTGGGAAAGGATGAAGCCGGCAAAGCGAAGTTTGCCTGTATGCGGAGCATTACCGGCAGCCTTAGAAAAGATGTTTACGGCAGCGACAAGGAATACAGCTTCTGCTATCCACCGAGGAATCCGGGCAGCCGCCATGTTGCGGTGTTTGAGGCGCCCATTGACGCCCTCTCCCATGCCACGCTGCAGGAATTGGAAGGCTGGAAATGGGATGGCTACCGGCTGTCCCTGGGCGGTACTTCCCATGTGGCGCTGATTGCATTTTTGGAACGCCACCCGGAAATCCGGCGCGTTAATCTCTACATGGACAATGACCTTGGCGGCCTTAAAAATGCCAGGAGGATTCAGGCAATGCTCCATGAGGACCGGCGTTTCAGGCATATCCGGGTGGGGATCAACCCGCCCCGCACAGGGAAGGATTACAACGAAAAGCTGCTGCGGATCAGGGAGCAGATACAGGAACGCCAGCAGCCACGCCGCCAGAAAGAGGCGGCTGTTTCTATTTAAGGGGGATTTGCTTATGAATGAAAACCAACAGATTTGCTTTACGGACAGCGCAGGAAAGGAACTGTTTTCGCTTCCAGACAACGGCTTGCTCTGCCTGTCCTATGGGAACGGGGATACGCATTTTTCTCTCTGCCGGTTCCTGGATCAGACCCATGCGGAGATTGACGGAGTGAAATATGCCGTCCAGGAATTTGCCCGGAGGATGGAACACAACAAAATCAGCTTTGCCCCGGCTTAACAGCGAGGGGCCAGAATAACAGGAGGAATTTATAATGACAAATACAGAAAATACCGCTTTACAGATGATTGCCGAAGCTGCCAGGTGCCCGGACTATGGCCCCGATATGGTTAAGGCACTGATGAAAAAGCTGGATATGAACGAGAAAGGCTTTGCGCTTCTGATGAATGTCGCCCCTTCCACGGTCCGGCTTTGGACCAGCGGTGCCGCGCAGCCCTGCGGAACGGCCAAGCGGCTCATGCAGATTTACGAAACCGGGCCGGAGATCGTCGGCAAGATTGCCGGAGGCTCCATTCCAACGGACGGGAGAGATTCGTAAATGGCGGAGGGAAGAAACCGGAAAAACGAACCGCTGCCGCAGATTTATTTGATCCGGGACACGGACCTGACTACATTTGCCTACGAGCTTCATATTTTTCCCGGTGATTTTTTGCGGGAAAGTGAATTCAATATGCGATCTCTGATGACAAATACTGGAGCGGATTCTATCGCTATCATGGGAAAAAAACATATGTGGCTTTCCGACGCCGTATTTGCGTACTGTTCCACAGGGGATTTACACCAGATGATCTTCACAACGGAATACATCGGGGCAAGGGCTGTTCTGTTTCATACCAACCGGAAGGAGGACGGTCACTTATTTGGCGATGTCCTGATGACGGACTTGGACACACTGCGGCAGGATGTGAAACATCATATGCTCTATCCCGGCGGGGTCAATATCGAGCAGAAAGATGGCTCCGCGGCAACAGTCAGCCTTGAAAAATGGCACTCAATGGAGCTGTACGAAAAAGATGCCTTGAAAAGCTGGGGATTTTCCTATCCCCCGGAGCAGGTCACAGAATGGCGACACCACTATTCCAACCTGTTCAGCCAGTGGAAGGCGCAGGCATTTTCTTATATGCCGCAGGATTTGGAGGAACTTCTGAATGTGGAATATATGGAGGCCGCCCAGAATCCCAATATGGATATGTACCGCATACCGATGGGAACAGCCAAACAGATGCTTCTCTATGACGAGGCCCCGGTTTACCGGCTTCTCCCCGGAGGGCCGGAAAAGGTGCCGCCGATTGCGGCGGTCACGACAGGGCTTTGGTATGAACACTACCGGGAGTTTGCCATCAGGCCGGAGAATTTGGGTGCACTGGACAGGCTGATCCACAGGGAGACAGACCGGCTCATTGGGAAACAGCCGGCGCTTTATAAACCGGAGAAAGACCGTTCTGTCTCGGAACGGTAAAGTTTCGCACAGACTGGAGGTGATAAGGATTGGCAGATAACATACAGCATGAAGATTTCGGGGAAAAGATCGGAGGCGCGAAAAAAGATTTATGGAAGGACCGTGGGCTCTATGTGAACGATCTGGACGCCATGAATGAGCGTGAAGCCGAGAAATTCGTAAAAAAGGATAATATCTGGAAGAAACCGGATTATGAGGCCATGCTGGAGGATGGGATTCCTCTTGGCGTGGTCTATTTTATCAAAAAGGCACGGGACGGATTAAATGCCTCCCCACAGTATTACCGCAAGGACGACACACCGGAGAAACGCCTTGCAAGGCAGAAAGAATATATCCAGACGGTACGGGAGCTGCAGAGCGTGGTTTCGGAAGTCCGCACCTTGGAGGACGCCATGCAGGTCTATGACCGTTTCTTTGTGGAAAACGGATATTTGGAACAGGTGCAGGGCTGGGGCAGCGGAATCCATTACCAGGCAACGGAAAAGGGCCGTGAGAACCCGGCCATTACAAACAAGCTGTCCAATACCCTGATGGTCCGCTCGGCAGGATATTTTGAGCGGAACTTCACACAGAAAGCACAGAAGGAACAGTTTGGCGTTTCCAAAGACCGGAAGGTGCCAAAGGGCTATGCGATCCATTTCAACGACGGGAAGAATACCTATTCCAAAAATAATGACTGGAAACCTGATACCTATTATGTGACGAAGGGTTATTCCATCTTACAGACAAATTTTGAAACGCGGGAGGCTGCCCTGAAATGGGTGCAGGAGCTGGCAAAAGGCCGCAGCAAAAGCGGAAAGATGCGGTTTGTGCCTCCCCAGCTCTCCCATGTGAGGCGAACCGGGCCGGATTACAGAAACGGCGCAGAGATCACCGGGCAGCACTACCTTGATACCTTCGGGTTCCGTGGCGGTGAGTTCGGGAACTGGATGAACCAGAATGACCGGCAGGCTTCCCTCAACATGGGTTTTGAAGCGCTCAAAGATTTGGCGGCTGCCCTGCAGGTCAGCGATAAGGATATTGCCTACCAGGGAACGCTTGCTATCGCTTTTGGCGCCAGGGGCAGCGGCAATGCGGCGGCCCATTATGAACCGCTGCGCAAGGTTATCAATCTCACGAAGATGCACGGGGCCGGTTCTTTAGCCCATGAATGGTGGCACGGATTTGACGATTACCTGGGTACGAAAATGGGCGCAAAGGGGATGCTCTCGGAACAGCCCCGTCTCTATGCGCCGTTCCAGAAGTTAATTGAAACCATGAAATATAAGCCGGAAACACCGGAGCAGGCGGCGGCCCGTACCGAAGCACAGACGGAGCGCACCCGGAAAAATGCGGCAAGCTGGCTGGATTCGGCGGTGCTCGGTTCTCTGAAACGGCATGGCAATGAGGCACAGATGGAAACCTACGCGGTCCTCAGGGAGGCATTTTTGTCCGGCGAAGCCGGCTCCGTGGAACAGTTAAACGCCTTTAAGAAGTCTGTCACCGGGCGGGTGATTCCCAAAAGTGAACGGGAACGGCTGGAAATATTCGAGCACATGCTGTCCGGGATGCAGGCACAGGAGGCGCCGCAGATTGGACGTGTGGAGACCGATTTTTACCGGAATTCCGTGCGCATGGGTAAGGAATGTGAAAAGGATGGCGGCTATTGGGACAGCAATACAGAAATGACCGCCAGGGCCTTTGCCTGTTACATCAAGGATAAGCTGCCCTATCAATCGGATTATCTGGCAGGTCATGCGGATTGTGCCGTTACCTTTGTTTCCGATAAAGACGGAAAAATGGAGGTTTTGAAAGCCTATCCTGAAGGTGAGGAACGCAGAGCCATCAACGCGGTGTTTGACGAGATCGTGGCAGACCTGAAACGGGAGCAGATACTTACCCATTCGGATGTGACGCTGCCCCTTCCGGTGCAGCCATTGGCGGAGAATGAGCAGATTTCCATATTTACGTCAGAGAGGCCTTCAGTCATGGCACAGCTTGCAGCGGCGAAGCCGGCAGAAAAAACGGCCCCGGCACAGGCGGTCCCGAAAAAGAGCCATGTGCCGGAGATTTAAGGAGGTGTGAAAGAGTTTGGAAGAAAATAAAGACTACCGCGCTTACCGGTACGGCGATCATTTGGAACCAGGTGCAGAGCTGAAAATCGAGCACAGTGTTTCTTGTGAAGATGTGGATATTTCCTCCCTGATTACAATGGGCGCCGAAAATCTGGAGGCCATGCGCCAGGGAAGTATCGATGGTGAACAGAAAGCCTATGAGATTGTGGTCGCTGCGGCAAAGCAATGGGAAAAGCAGGCAGCCGCCACGCAGATGATCAACCGGGCGCTTTCTTACCTGCGAACCCCGGAGGTGACGCATACCGCAAATGAATGGCGCAAAACCGACAACTGGCGGAATGACGAAGAAATCAGTAACCGCGTCTACCGTATGAGCTGTGGCATTTGGGAAGATACCAAATATGACCGGGAAACCAAACAGAGCGTACCGGTTGCCTGGTATGTGACCTGGGATGTCTATGTGAACTCCCCAAAGCAGGGTTA
>CALIZJ010000038.1 GCA_938028845.1 uncultured Blautia sp. | reverse complement strand
CCCAGTCTCAAAGCCAGCCCTTACCGCTGCCTGCACGCGCCCCTCAAAACAAGGAATTGTCTTTTGCTGATAGCTTCCCTGGAAAAACGGATCGCCATTTCCATATCCCTGTATGCTTACGGCGCCTTCTGCTTTCACGGTAATATTTTTTACAGTCTGTGTATCCACGATTCCCTTTTCATCGCAAAGTTCCACAGTCACAAAGGAAACGTCCCCTCCATTCGCTGCAAGTTCCCTATGGTCTGCCGAAGCCCTTAGGCTCAGCTTCTTTCCTGCAGTGGCCAGCTCCTCCTCGTAAACCTCGAAGGATTCATCCGGCCCGGTTTTTTCATCCCCTTTTATGTAATAAGCCTTTGCCGTCAAAACTCCCGGTTCATACACGGCGTCATATTTGGCAACAAAACGGTTTGCTTCCCCGGCCTGCTTTCTCCCCAGAGATCTTCCATTGAGAAACAGCTCCACTTCATCCGAAGCCGCAAACACTTCTATCACCACCGGCTTTCCTTCATAGCCCCTCCAGGTCCAGCTTGAAATACTGTCCTCAAAGGCCCACTTGCTCTTTTCGTATTTCAGCCCATAATGAGCCGGATCCTCCACCGCTATATAGGGCTCTTTTCTAAGGCCGTAGACAATCTCCCTAAGATAGCTCACCGGGCGGCGCTTTCCGGTAATATCTATATCCCCGCACCAGGCCGTCCTGCCCATCCGTTCTTCCTTTTCTCCCTCGAATGCGATCACGCCAAGTCCTGTCTCGCCCAGATAATCCTGTCCTGTCCAGGTCATATCCCCGATCACATAAGGATTCCTCTTCACGATCCCCCAGAGCTCCTGGATCTCACTGGGAAATGTCTCTGTTCCGAGAACCACTCTGTGAGGTTTTCTCTCATGATCCATAGTATGGCGAAGGGTCAGGTAATTATAGCCGGCAATGTCCATACTTTCCATAAAGGCATCGATTTTTTCCGTCATTGCCGGATGTACCTCGATCCCGCTTATAATCCCCGGATCCATAATATCCGGTTCCTCCCCCATAATATCATTCAGTCCCTTGCCTTCCCTGACCGCTTTTTCCTTCAGCTCCCTGCAGATCGCCTGTTCATAGTCAAGGCTTGCCAGAAGGCCGTTAAAAGCATTGGTAACATACCTGGAAGGATCCAGGCTTCGGATCTTCCGGGCGATCCGCCGGTTGATCTCTACACCTTGGGCGGTTCCTACCTCCTGGATCTCATTGCCGGTACTATATAGGATTACAGATGGATGGTTAAAATCCTTTTCCACCATTCTCTCAACATCTTTTTCCCAGTCGCTTTCAAAATACATGGCATAATCATTTCTGTTTTTGGGCCAGGTCCACATATCGGAGAATTCATCCATCACCAATATTCCGTACTTATCACAGGCATCCAGAAGTGCCTTGCCCGCAGGATGATGAGCACTGCGGATACAGTTAAACCCGGCCTCTTTCAACAGCCGGCACCGGCGTTCTTCCGCCATTTCCAAGGTGCAGGCGCCAATGATCCCATTGTCATGATGGATACAGGCTCCCCGCAGTTTCACCTGCTTTCCGTTTATCCGCAGACCGTGGACCGGATCCAGCTTAAGCTCTCTGACGCCTAATTTTATCTCCGTCTGTTCGGTCTGTCCGCCCTCTGAGCAAAGAGTTAGCCGGCAGGTATACAGATATGGATCCCCGCAGTCCCAAAGCCTGGGGTTCAAAAGGATGATCCTCTGGTACACTTCAAGTTCCTTTCCTCCATAAAGAAAGGCATCGCTGGTCTCTTCTGTAACGGTCTTTCCTTCCCCATCCAAAATCTCTGTTTTTACCTGGATCTTGTGATTATGTCTGTCTTCATTTTTTACACAGGGCTGTACCAGAACCACGCAGGACTCTTTCTCCACCTCCGGGGTATTTATCTTGATCCCGTCAATGGCAAAATGAATCGTATCATCTACATAAAGCCACACATTCCGGTACAATCCGCTTCCACTGTACCACCGACTGTTGGGCTCTTCGTTGTTGACCAGAACCTCCAGCCGATTTACCTTTCCGTATAAAAGGCTGTGATCCAGATTTACATAAAAATTAGAATATCCATAATGGCAGCTTCCTACACGGTCATTGTTCAGGTATACAAGGCTGTTCATATACGCCCCTTCAAACTCTGCCGTGACTGTTTTTTCCTTCCATTCCTCCGGCACGAAAAATTCCTTCGCATACCGGTAATATCCTCCTGGAAAGCAGGCCGTCTGGCCTTCATTAACACATTCCCTGAATGGAGTCTCTTCTATCATGGCATCATGGGGAAGAGTCACGGTTTTTCCCTCAGGAAAGCCGTTGATCTCCTGTCCCAGCATTTTTCCATCTATTTTACAGAACTTCCAATCCCGGTTAAATTTAATTTTTTTCATATCCTACCCTTTCTCCCTCACTGCTTCCTCGCATCCGCCCCATTAAGCAAAACCGTCCAGCCGGACAGCTCAAAGGGCAGACAGATCTCCGGCGTCCATTCTTTTGGCAGAGACAACTCCATGTCCAGGATATGCCGGTCCTGATCCGCCGTCCACGCAAATGCAATGCTCCCGTCACAACACAAGGCCGTTCCCGAAGCCCAAAGCAGCTCTCCCGGATGCGGGGCGATCCTTACCGTCCTGGTAAGCTGCCGGGGCTGTCCAAGGCCAAGAACCTCATTTACCAGCAAAGCGCCTGCGTTGGCGTTAAAGCCATGACAGCCGTTTTCCTCATGGATCCCTTCGTATAAAGTTCCCTGCCCGTTAAGAAGCTGTGGCAGATACACATCCTTTAATTCCCCCACCAGGGTATCGATCTTCCCCAGCTTTGCCAGCACTTCAAAACGTATCATCAGCCCGATGAACAGATTGGATCGTCCGATATTGGGATCCGGCCGGTGTTTCGGAGCCGTTCCCATAGTCTCGGTGAAGGCCCGGATGACTTCCGGATCTTCCCTGTGAAAACCGCACCACAATTCCAGCGCCAGTCCGCTTTCCGTCCGGCACCCGTTTCCCAGGAATCTTCCCTTCTCATAACGGTATCCGTCACTGTCCCAGCCGGTCTGCTCCATCACTTCCTGGATACGCCCCCGCACCTTCGTCCCAAGCTCCGTCCAGCGCCGTTCCCCATACAGCTCTCCCATACATTCATAAGCCCGCACGATCAGGCAGTTTACCGGAATGGAGATGGGCTTCAGGCAGAAATCCCTGTTGGAAAGAGACCAGTCCACAAACAAAATATCAAAGTTTTCAAAAAGACCGCTTTCCCCTATATGTCCGGCAACAGCATCCAGAAACGGACGGATCCTTTCATAGCATCTATCCACAAACTCCCGGTCGCCGGAGCGTTGATAATAGTCATAAAGCTGTGTCAGAAGCCAGAAGGACCAGCTTTCGATTCCGGGGCTTTTTTCCAGGCGGGCAGCTCCCGGATACACCTCCGGGAAAAATGCCTCCTTGTAATCCGCCGGATCTGTACACATAAAATTCTCAATAAAGTCCTTCTCCACCTGCAGATCCCCCAGCATCTGCCAGGCCCCCGGCGCGGTAAACTGGGCGTCGCACAGCCAGCCGCCCCGTTCTCTCTGGGGGCAGTCCATAAATATATCCAGGGTATTCAGCCGCAGGGTATGGCGGGCGCCCTCATAAATTTTATTTAGCGCCCCATCGCTGCAGGAGAAGGTACAGAGCCGCTTATCCGGATAGGTATCATCGATGATCTCCGGCACATGAAAACACACCTTTCCCTCTGTGCGGATCACAACCTTCAGATACTTCACCAGCATGGGCTCAAAGGTGCATAGCTCATACTTTCCCCCTTCCAATTCATACCGCACCGCATAGGTATTGCCGTCCACGGTTCCCCGGCGGCTTTTTTTGTCGCTGTTGATCAGATCCACCACCGCCGGCTTTTCCGTTTCTATCCGGATCTGTACAAAGCCCAGTTCTGACCTGGGCATGGAAAATACAAAGGCTGCCGGAGGGTCGCAGTCCCATACCCGGATCTCCTCCTGCTCCCTTTCCCAGCTTCTGTGAAATCCCCGTTCCTCTTCTCCCAAAAGTTCCTCCACAAACAGATTTTTCTCCTCCAGTTTCTCATACCAGGAGGGATTGATCATCTGTGCCAGTTTGTGAAGGGGATCCTCTTTTTTCTCTTTTGCCGGAACAAGGGTCCTCACCTGCTCCAATTCTAAACCGGGGATCCGGCGATACTGCGTATAGGGTGCCCGCCGTTTCAAAAAGATTACTTTTTCCTTTACAGGGACCGGCGCCGGCCAGCCGGAATAGTCTTCTGTCCTCCACCGGTCCCAGTTTTCTGTCAGGCGATAATGCTCCATGATTCCCCGGCAGTGGCTCATCAGCTCTGCCATAGGCTCCCGGTACAAAAGCTCCGTGTAACGAAAATCCCCACTTCCCGTACAGGCCGCACTCTCGTAGCTTCCGTCTTCTTTTTGGATATAAACCTCTGCTGCAAAAAGCCCCGGTTCCATGGTATTGTCATTGCAATATTTTACATCTTTGTCGTAAGCGATGACCTCCGCCGCGATCTTCACCCTTCCTGACGCCTGCATCCGGATCACATCCATCCGGCAGTGCCCCTTTGCCGCCCGCGCCGGACCGTGAGCCTTTATCTTACCATTGATATACAGACGGTAGTAGGTCCTTGCCGCCAGCACAATACAAATCTCCGTTTCCTTCTCCAACACCACATCTGTCCGAAAACCAAGATGCTAATTATAAGTACGGGTAAGATTTTCTCCCCACACAGGCTGTGCCTTTTGAAATTCAAACTTCATATTTCCGCTCCTTTTGCATCCCTTCGCTGGACTTTTTATCCTATTTCAGCCCTTTTGCCGCTTTCCCATTTTTACTGCCAATACCGCAATGGCTTCTTTTCCCGGAAGGGGAATTTCCACCTTTCCGCCCTTTCCGAAATAGGCCTGTTTTCTTGTCATCTCCCAGGTGTCGATCACCTCGATCCGGTAAAGAGCCTCCTCCGGCAGATAAAGGGTGAGCTTCCCGGGAGCCGTATGGCCCAGATAATAAAGAAAATACTGATCCTGGTAGCGTCCCGCATACTCCGGCACCTGGAACATTTTCTCCCGCTCTTCTTCCTTTCCATAATAATACAGATGGGCCACCGGATTGTCCTTCCGCACGCCGTCAAAAAGTTTTTCCGGAGTCTGGAATTCTCCCGGCTTTGCATACTCCCGGATATTCCAGGGAGTAAGCGGACCCTCCGCTTCTTTTAAGATTTCTTTCAGAAAGGCGATCCTGGGTGTGCTTTCTCCCTTCAGGATCCCGCCTTTAGCCCACCAGAGCACATCATCAGGAGACAAAAAGACCTCCCCATGGGTTCCATAGGCTCCCTGGGCGTACAGGCTCCAGAAACGATGCACCAGCTCAAAGCCGGAAATATTTCCCCAATCCATGGGAAGATCTCCTTCATAGGCGCATTCGTCATAAACCACCGGTTTCTGATATTTTTTCATAAATTCTTTTACCCGGTCCACATCCCGGATCTGCAGGGAACAGTGGGTAATGTTTTTCCTTGTAAAGTCATAGATGACCACACACTGATGGTTGCTTAAAAGATGATGATAAGGATCATT
>CALIZJ010000037.1 GCA_938028845.1 uncultured Blautia sp. | reverse complement strand
CACTTGGGCAGATACTGGCGCGGGAACGGGCAGTGCTTTATCTGAACCTGGAGGAATATTCCGGATTTGAGGAACTGATGGGAAAGGGATTCGACCATAATCTCAGTGATCTTCTGTATTACGTAAGACAGGGGAATCAGAATCTGGTCCTGAAAATGAATGGGATGATCCAGACAGTCAATAACCTGGATTTTATTCCTCCGGTGCAGGCACCTGCCGATATCCGATGTACAGCATGGGAGGACTGGGAACGGCTCCTTTCAGAAATTGTGGTACACAGCTCTTATGAGGTGGTGGTGCTGGATATGGGAAATGGGATTGACGAAACATTCCGGCTTTTGGATCAATGCAAACGCATATACATGCCGGTATTAAATGATGTGATGTCATCCTGTAAGATCGCACAGTTTGAAAATCTTCTGCGGATTTGGGATTTTTCCCAGGTGCTTGCCAATATTGTGAAGGTACACCCGCCCTTCCATGTAGGGCTTGGAGCACCGGAAACCTATGTGGAACAGTTGGTATGGAGCGAATTAGGAGACTATGTAAGGGAAGTACTGAGAAAAGAGAATGGTTAAACGTGTCAATCTGCTGAAATAACACATAGCAAGGTGTCAGGAGGAAGAAATGAGCAAAGAAAATTTTCGGGTCCTTCGTCAGCTTTTAATGGAGAAGCTGGATCTGTCCAGGGAATTATCCGATGAGGAGATCCTTGAAACCATAGACGGACTGATCCTGAATAAAATGCGGGAATCCTGTATTGCCCTGAAAGAAAAAGTGCAGCTTAGGCAGGAACTTTTTTATTCTGTGCGTAAGCTGGATGTTCTTCAGGAACTGGTGGAGGACGAAACAGTGACAGAAATTATGGTAAACGGACCGGATACGATTTTTATAGAGCGAGACGGAAAGCTTGTCAGATGGCCGAAAGCCTTTACTTCCAAGGAAAAGCTGGAGGATGTGATCCAGCAGATCGTAGGCCGCTGCAACCGCGTGGTAAATGAATCCATGCCTATTGTAGATGCAAGGCTTGATAATGGAGCAAGGGTAAATGCAGTGATCCAGCCTGTGGCGCTAAACGGCCCTATTTTGACCATACGCCGTTTTCCAGACCGGCCGATCACTATGGAAAAATTGATCGATCTGGGAAGTATTACCAGAGAATGTGCACAGTTTCTTGCCTGCCTTGTAAAAGCCAGGTATTCCATGGTTATAGGAGGAGGGACTGGAAGCGGAAAAACTACCTTTTTAGGAGCACTGTCCGAGTATATTCCCAAGGACGAGCGGCTGATTACCATTGAAGATAATGCGGAATTGAAGATACAGGGAATCGCAAATCTGGTCCGCCTTGAAGCAAAGATGGCAAATGTAGAAGGCGGGGCCTCCATAGAGATCCGTGATCTGATCCGCACTGCGCTTCGAATGCGCCCGGATAGGATTATCGTAGGCGAGGTGCGGGGAGGAGAGGCTGTGGATATGCTGCAGGCTCTTAACACTGGACACGATGGCTCTCTTTCCACTGCGCACGCCAATTCTTCCAAAGATATGTTAAGCCGTCTGGAAACGATGACGCTTATGGGAGTAGAGCTGCCGCTGGAAGCAATCCGCAGGCAGATCGCTTCCGGAGTGGATATTTTAGTTCATTTAGGCAGGCTGCGGGATAAGACACGAAAGGTACTGGAGGTTACAGAGGTTTGCGGGTTCGAGGAAAATGAAATAAAGATCCGGCCGCTTTTTCGGTGGAAAGAGGGAGAGGGACTTGTTCGTGACACTCCTCTTTTGCACAGGGAAAAGCTGGAGCGTGCAGGGGTGGAAATTTAGATGGCACTTTTCGTGCATCAGGAGGAGGAAAAATGAAGCAGAATTACGACGAATATCATTTTACAAAAAGAGAAATCCTGAAATATTTAGTCCAAAGTTTGTTCTTGTGTGGAATGGTCAATTATTTATTCTATAAAAATGTATGGGTGTTCCTTTTTATGGCACCCCTTCCTGTTTTCTTTATGAAATGGAAGAAAAAGCAGTTGATACGTGAGAGAAGAAAAAATCTGAATTATCAGTTTAAGGATGCCTTAAATGCCCTCAGTGTTGCCGTTCAGGCGGGATATTCCATCGAAAATGCGGTGTCGGCCTGTACCAGGGATCTGGAACGGCTCTATGACAAAAACACGGATATTCTGGAAGAGTTTCATTATATCGAAAGCCAGCAGAGGGTTAGTGTTCCGGTGGAAGAATTATTTTTGGATCTTGGCGAGCGAAGCAAGGTAGAGGACATTGAAAATTTCGCCTCTGTATTTTACACAGCTAAAAGGACAGGCGGTGATCTGGATAAAATCATTCAAAAAGTTACAAGGATGCTGGGAGATAAAATCGATGTAAAAAGAGAAATCGAAACTACTTTGGCAGCGAAAAAATCGGAGCAGTTTATTATGAGCATGATGCCAGCAGGAATTATTTTATACTTGCAGGTAACATCACCAGGATTTTTAAGCGTGCTTTATGGAAATCCTTTCGGTATCTGTGCCATGACTGCCTGCGCGGCAATTTATGGAGCTGCTTATTGGATGGGAAGAAAAATTGTGGATATTGAAGTATAGGAGAGAAAATGTGGATACATATTATAATTTTTATCGTGATTTTTGGAGCGGCTGCCGCCTGGAAGATGGGCTGGCTTCCTATGGATGGGATAGCGGATGCAAAAAGCAGGAAGTTGTTTTTTCTGACTGCGATGGCGGGAAATCTGCTGGGGCTGGCTCTGACAGCAAGCAGCGGAGCAGGGATTGTTCACACTTCCGGTTATCGGCTGGAAAAGGAAGAAGCAGGTGCCAGAGAGGAATGTTTTATCGTGAGGATCGATGGGGAAGAAGCAGGGACTGCCTATGTACAAGTGCCGGAAAAAGAAACGGCAGAAGAAGCGGTCCAAGAAACCGAACCTGAACTTTCAAAAGAGGAACAGCAGGAACAGGAAATCAGAGAAATTCTTGAACAATACAACCAGGATAAGAACAGCCCGGATTATTATTACCTGCCTTCAGAATGGGAAGGAAAACATATTGACTGGGAAGAGCCTTCTGATAATTCCGGTGGCGTGTTAGCTGGACTGACCTTATTTGCAGCAGTCGTTTTGATGATGAAAAAAGCAAGGGAAGAGCAAGAGCGGCGGATAAAGCGTTCCGAACAGCTTCTTATGGATTATCCGGCTCTTGTAATGAAATTTACATTGCTTGTACAGGCAGGGATGACGGTGAGAAAAGCCTTTCAGAAAATATCCCTGGACTATAGAAGAGGACATACAGGAAAAGCGAGATTCGTCTATGAGGAGATCTCAGCGGCATGTAATGAAATGGACAGCGGTGTTTCCGAAGCGGAAGCATACAGACGTTTTGGAGAGCGGTGTGCACAGATTAAGTATAAAACCTTTGCCACGCTTTTGATTCAGAACCTCCAAAAAGGCAGCCGGCGTATGTCGGATATGCTGGAAAAAGAATCTATGGAGGCTTGGGATGAACGGAAAAGGAAGGCAAGGGTTCTGGGAGAGGCCGCTGCAACCAAGCTTTTGCTTCCTATGGCACTGATGCTTATGGTGGTAATGGCGGTGATCATGATTCCTGCGTTTCTGTCCTTCTACGCATGAATATTTTTTACAGAAGGGAGGTGGGAATATGCAGAACTTATGGCAGTTGTCCAAAAGCTTTGCGAAAGAAGAGGATGCGGTGGGTGTTGTGGAAATCATTTTAATCCTTGTGGCAATATTCACCCACGATAAAAGCGTGTATAAAACGTGTATATAGTAAAAACATGTGGATAAATAGAACTGGAAACACAGTGAGAGGTGGAAAATGTATATGAGGTATGGTGAACGGATGGTTATTGTAAAATATTACAATGTACTGTTTTACATGCTATTTCGTGTAGGGATAGACAATCTGAAGGTGGATTGTTTAATTCAAATGGTAGATGAAGGTACAGATTTGCGGATGAGAACACTATATGATTGGTGTCAGAAACAACATGTGCCGTTGAAAATGAAGTTTAAATATCGACAGGATTATTCAATAAAAGTAAATATATGGAATTTATACTCCTATTGTAGGTTCATATGGGATGTGTACAGGGAAAAGATAATAACCATATGGAGTGATATTTTTTCGTGAGGAAATTTCAGTACAAGATAGTTGTGTGGACACAGAGGGAAAAAAGAGAATTGAGTAATCCATATTTTAAACTACTAAAAGTTACCGAAGAATACTATGAATTACAATCTAAAAATACAGGACATCTTTGGATTGTTAAAAAGCAGTATTTCAGGCAGCCACATATAATGCTGTATCATAAACATTCAAAAAAAATTCCTTATTATCATAAACAATGTAAAATATATACTGTGAAGCAGGCAATAAACATCATAGAGAAGCATGACAGGTATATTTTACAGGCTAATAAAGGCAAACAATAGGGTATTCTTGGCAATAGCAATTTATTAGCCTTCTGTGTGAGAAGCATAAATCGGTTAAATGGAGAATCTGCTATATTTACAGTAGTCTTTTTGTGTTAGTTTGATGAATAGCTTTCCTGTCAGGAAACAGGTATAGTGTCATACTTGAAAAGAGGGAGGAGTTTTCGCATGTTTGAATGGAGGTAGTATGCAAATTAAGTACAAAGGGGAAGAGTATAAGTCTATTAAGGCCCTTGCTAAAGTATATGGCGTGAATTATGAAAAACTGTGTCAACTTTACCGCAAGGGATTAAGCATGGATGAAGCTGTGGAGCTTTGTATCCAGAACGTAAAAGGACGAGGTAAACTGATGAAATGCAAGGGGAAGCTTTATCGTTCGCCCAAAGTGTTAGCAGAAGAATATGGGCTTCCAGCAGGTTCTCTGATACATTTCTTGCAGCGCTGCAATTCTGTGGAAGAGGCAGTAAAACGTTGCATGGAACAGCAGGAAAAGAAAATAACTCTTTGGGGAAGGGAATATGCAAGCAGATATGAAATGGCAGAGGCGCTCGGAATCAGCTATAATGCGATAGCTTTTGGCGTAAATGTGAAGAAAATGTCTTTGGAAGATACGGTAAAAGGACTGCTCCAAAAAGAGCCAGTCCGGTTTGAAGGAAAAGAATATCCGACTCTGGTTGATCTGTGTACCGAGTATCAGGTGCAGCCTGCAAATGTTATGGACAGGCTTCAGAGAGGAAAAACACTCTATGAAGCAGTATATACGCCGGTAAAGAATAATGGGATATTGAATCCGATTGAATATGAGGGAAAGACATATCAAAATGTGGCCTTCCTCTGCCGGGAGTACCATATTTCAAAAGTGTTGGTGGAAGGTCAGAGAAGATATGAAAAAAACAAAACGGTTTTGGATTGCTTCCATCTGATCCGAACACTCCGGGATGAATGCAGATGGCCGAAAGACAGAATATTTTCCTATATTCCTCGCTGTAAAATTGATGGGAAATTCTACAAACATTTATCATCTTTTGCGAGTGTTGCGGGACTGACTGTCCTTCAGATCGAATCTTACAGATCAAAGCATAACTGCAAAAATCTTATTGAAACATTATATGCGATGCAGAAAGAACGCATTCCTGGTTATCAGACGGAGCATGGCCTTTTTACA
>CALIZJ010000036.1 GCA_938028845.1 uncultured Blautia sp. | reverse complement strand
AAGTGTATGGAACAGTTTTAAAGTAGCCTTTGCCATGTTTTCAAAAATTCCTATGCCGCGGGCAGACTGGACGGAAGAAAATATGCGCTATATGTTTTGCTGGTTCCCTTTTGTGGGGCTGGTTATTGGCGCTATAAATGCCGGGATTTCTTATGCGGGTTCGTATTTCGGATTTGAGAAAGGATTTTTGGCAGTTGTGCTGGTTTTAGTGCCGGTGGCAGTGACAGGCGGGATACATATCGACGGACTTTTAGACACTGCGGATGCTATGAGTTCCTGGCAGGAACGAAAGAGGCGTTTGGAAATTCTAAAAGACACCCATACAGGAGCTTTCGCAGTAATTACAGCCTGTGTATATTTTCTGGCATGGTATGGAGCGTACAGCCAGATAGGAGAAAATATGGCGGCTGTATGGGTTATGGGAGGCGGCTTTATGGTCTCCCGGTGCTTTGCCGGACTGGGTGTTGTGTCCCTTCCAAAGGCCAAGGAGGACGGCACAGTGGCTGAATTTTCAAGAAATTCCAGCCATAAAGCTGTAAAATGTGTGCTTGTTCTGCTTCTTTTAGTCCTGCTTGTTTTTATGGTATGGATTCAGCCTATATATGGTGCGGCAGCATTTCTTGCGGCAGGTTTGGTTTTTCTTTACTGCCGGCACATGATATTAAAGTATTTCGGAGGAATGACAGGAGATCTGGCAGGGTGCTGTGTCTGTCTTTGTGAGATTGGAATGGCTCTTGTCCTCGCTGTTGTTTCAAATTTTATAGGGGTATGATGGTATGGAATTGATAATCGGAGGAGCTTTTCAGGGAAAGGCTTCCTTTGCAAAAGAAAAATATCCGGAGTTGGATTGGGTATTTGGAGACACTGCAGATGAAGCAGAGATATTTTCAGCGGGAGGAATCCTTAAGTTTCAGGAATATATACGCAGAGAGCTGAAAGCCGGACATTCGGTAAGTGAACTTGCAGAGAAGCTGGAAAAAGAAAATCCCGATGTGGTGATCGTGTGCGATGAGGTTGGATATGGGGTAGTGCCTACAGACGCATTTCAAAGGCAGTATCGGGAAGCCGTAGGAAGAGTATGCACGAATCTGGCTTCTAAAAGCCATCGGGTGACGCGTGTAGTCTGCGGGATCGGGAAGGTGATCAAGGATGCTTAAACTCTGGCTGATCCGTCATGGTATGACAAAGGGAAATAAAGAGGGGCGTTATATTGGTATTACCGACGAGCCCCTTTGCCCGGAAGGAAGAGCCAGCCTGGAAAATACAGTTTACCCAAAGCCCCAGGAGGTGTATGTAAGTCCCCTGGAAAGGTGCAGAGAGACGGCGCAGATTTTATTTCCCCAAAACCGGCTCCACATCATAGAAGAGCTTTCAGAGTGTAATTTTGGAGAATTTGAGAATAAAAATTATAAAGAACTTTCCCAAAATGCAGATTACCAGGCCTGGATCGACAGCAATGGGATGCTTCCTTTTCCGGGAGGTGAAAGCAGAGAAGAGTTTATTCGCCGTACGATAAAAGGATTCCAAAAGGTGGTGATCGGATGTATCCGGAACCGGATATCCCTTGGCGCGTTAGTGATCCATGGAGGGACGATCATGAACATCATGGATGCATATGCTCAGGAAGAACGCACTTACTATGACTGGCATGTAAAAAACGGCGGAGGGTATCTGATAGAAATCGATCAGGATTTATGGCTGAAAGGCAGGCGTGAGGTAAAGCTTTGCGCCGCAAAGATGGAGGGATGACGATTATGGAGCAGAATTGGACGAGAGCAGAACTGAAATGGAGAGCGAAAGATGCTCTGAAAAAAAACTACTGGGCATGTGTGGCCGTAGCGCTGATCCTGAGCATAGTAAGCGCTTTTGCAGCAGGAAATTCCGGAAGAGAAGCAGTTTCCCAGGCACAGGGAACCTATTATGAGGATACCCAGGGGGAATTAGGATACGGAACGGATCTTTTGATAAGCGGGCATAATCTTTTGGAAACATTCGCAACTTCTCCAGTAGGATTTATTTTAGGGCTGATCGGCGCAGGATTGCTGGCGGTGTTGGCAATTTTGCTCCTGGTATTTGGCATCTTTATAGGAAACGTCCTGGAAGTGGGAGGCAATAAATTTTTTATCCAAAATATGTATTCTGCACCGAGAGTGGGGCAGATTCTCTATGGCTTCCGGTCAGGATATTACTGGAACATTGTCAAAACTATGTTTTTTAGGGACCTTTTTGTATTTCTCTGGTCTTTGCTTTTGGTTGTTCCCGGTATCGTAAAGTCTTATGAATATTACATGGTTCCTTATCTTCTGGCAGAGTACCCGGATATGTCCAGGGAAGAGGCTTTCGCCCGGAGCAAGGATATGATGTACGGAGAAAAGTGGAATGCTTTTATCCTGGATTTATCCTTTATTTTGTGGCATGCACTTTCTACGCTGACCTGGGGCATTGTGGGAATCTTTTATGTGAATCCCTATGTGTATGCCACCCGCGCAGAGCTTTACGATACACTAACACGAAAAATGCATGGATAAAAGGGAAAAGAGTTTATTTTTTTAAAGCCGCAGCCAGTTCCCGGGCCTCCTGGGCGAGAGCGGTGATTTTGGAGAAGCTGCCGGAAAGGATTAGGGACTGGTCCGTTATCCAGCTTCCGCCGCAGCAGAGTACGCAGGGGAGAGAAAGGTAATCCTTAAGATTTGCAGCGCTGATCCCTCCTGTAGGCATAAATGTTAAGTCCGGGTAAGGGGCGGAAAGCGTCTTGATCATGGCAGGACCTCCGGCTTGCTGGGCGGGGAAAAATTTTACCGTTTTAAGACCGCATTTTATAGCCAGTGTCACCTCTGTAGGAGTCATACAGCCAGGAAAAACAGGGATGTTTTCAGATTTACAGAAATCTACGATCTCCGGATCAAAGCCTGGGCTTACCATAAACTTAGCGCCTGCTGCTGCGGTACGCTTTACCTGTTCTACGGTGAGGACGGTGCCTGCTCCAACGAGCATGTCCGGATACTCCCGGCATATAGCCTGTATAGCGTCTTCTGCCGCAGGAGTGCGCAGGGTGATCTCCGCACAGGGAAGCCCTCCGTCTATCAGCGCTTTTGCCAGGGGAAGGGCGTCCTTTACCTCCTTTATGACGACGACAGGTACCACGCCTAAATGAGAAAAATGTTCTTCTATTGATTTCATAGACAATCTCCTTTCGGTTATATTTCTTTATGGCCTAAAGATACAGCTCTTTATTTACCACATTTTCCGGACGGTTTCCTTTAAAAAGCGCTGTCAGGCCATCTAAAGCTTCCCGGGCCATGGCGGTTCTGGATTCTAATACATTGCTTCCGATATGAGGCGTGATCACTACATTTTTCATCTGTGCCAGTTCCTTAGAGACGTTGGGCTCAAATTCAAATACATCCGTTGCGGCGCCGCGGATGATTTTTTCTTTCAGAGCAGTGGCCAGGTCTGCCTCGCACATGACAGGGCCTCTGGCAGCATTGATAAAATAGGCGGTGGGCTTCATTTTTTGAAAGGCTTCCAGATTGAAAATATGATGGTTTTCTTTTGTGTACGGTATATGGCAGGTGATCACATCCGCTTTTTCCAATACTTCGTCAAAAGTGCCGTAGGCAGCACCAAGACGTGCTTCCTCCTGGGGCGTTTTGCGGTGGCGGTTATGATACATTACATGCATTCCAAGGCCCTGGGCTTTTCTTCCCACTGCCTGTCCGATCCGCCCATATCCGATGATCCCTATGGTTTTCCCGGTCAGGAGAAGATCCCTGTCAAAGAAGGTATCTGTATGGCAGTGCCTTGTATCGCGCAGCTCTTTGTCATACATGACGATCCCTTTGGTGATGGCAAACATAAGGGCGATGGTCAATTCTGCGGTAGGCTCGGTTACAGAGGCGGGCGTATTGATCAGGAAAATTCCTTTTTGCGTGCAGTATTCCCGGTCTATATTGTCATAGCCTACCCCGAAATTTGCCACAGCCTTTAAATTAGATGCAAGATCGATCAGTTCCTTTTTAAAGGAAAAGGAGGAGAGAGTAAAAAGTGCGTCATATTCCGGGAGCATATCTTTTACTTCCTGTGTGGAAAAATTCTTTTTATCATGATCCGGGATCGTGATGGAAAAGGTCTCCCTGTAATCTTTTAAGATTTCTTCCGGCACCCAGCCGGTTACTAAAAGTTTGTGCATATTCGTTCCTTCCTTTCGTTGGCCTTATGGTAAATAAAACGTCTTATGATTTCCCAGCCGTATTTTTGCTAACGGCTTACGTCAAAATTAGTTTGTGCAAGCTCTTGTATAAGAGATGCGTCGTCGATGATATTGCCGTCCCCGTGCATGGTATGCTTTAATACGCTGCTGGCAACAGCGAAAGAAACCATGTCATCAGGAGAAAAGCCCTTCATAATGGCATAAAGAAGTCCTGCGGCAAATGCGTCGCCTCCTCCGATGCGGTCCAGGATATGAAAGGTATAAAGGGGACTTTCAAAGGTTTTTCCCTGGTAGTACATATATGCTTTCAGGCTGTTTTTGCTGCTGCTGTGCGTGAACCGCACATGGCGGGCTATGCACTTTATATTTGGATAACGGCGGATAAATTCCTGAAAGATCTTATCCTGTTCCTTCCGGCTTGGATGAGGGGAAAGGGTATCCTTAAGATCCCCGTCTTCCCGGCAGGCTTCGTTTTTCCATAAATGGTAAGGCTCGATTCCAAACAACACGTCCACATAAGGCAGACAGGCAGTGCAAAAATCCCGCGCTTCCTGAAAGCTCCACAGAGAACTTCTGAAATTTCCGTCAAAGCTTATGGTGATTCCCAGCTGACGTGCTGTTTTCAGGCAGTTTAATGTAAACTGTCTGGTATTTTCATTTAGAGCCGGCGTGATGCCGCTTAGGTGCAGCCAGGTAAATCCTTCTAACAAAGCGCTCAGATTTATACGGGAAAGGTCATATTCGGTAAAAGCACTGTTTTTCCGGTCGTAGACCACTCTTCCCGGACGGACGTCATATCCTTTTTCAAAATAGTAACAGCCCAGCCGGTGGGAAGGCGTTTCTTTTGGCGTGCTTAAGATTATGGGCGTACAGTTTACGTGGCTGCTTTTTAACATCCGGACTGCGCTTTTTCCCAGGCTGTTGTTGGGAACTACAGAGAAAAAACTGCTGTCTATCCCAAGATTTGCCAGGGAAAGGGCCACATTTGCCTCACTGCCTCCGTAATTGGCTGTGAAACTGGAAGCCTCCTGTATGGTCTTATATTCTGGAGGGGTAAGACGCAGAAGGATCTCACCTGCAGAAAGAAATCTTACAGGAAGGGAGGGATTTATTAAGAGCTGTGCGGTATTCATAAAGATTCTCCTTTTTCAAAAAATTCCAGGTAAGCGCCTTTCATAGGGCTGGCGGCATGTTCGCTGAACATGCGGAGTACGCCTTTTTTATATTTGGGCTGTTTTGGTTTCCAGTTCGCACGGCGTTTAGCAAGGATTTCCTGCATTTCTTCCATAGTTTTGTGTTCTCCCGCAGCGCCGACAAGATTTATCTTCCTTTCTTTTACATTGATCTCCACAAGATCTCCTTCCTCTACAAGGGCGATGGGACCGCCGTCTGCAGCCTCAGGGCTTAAGTGGCCGATGACCGGACCTGTGGATGCACCGGAAAAACGTCCGTCTGTAATAAGGGCAATGCTTTTTCCTAATTCCTTATCGCTGCTGATGGCCTCAGAGGTATAAAACATTTCCGGCATTCCGCTGCCTTTGGGACCTTCGTAACGGATAAACACTGCGTCACCCTTTTGGATCCGGTGATGCAACACCGCGTCCAGGCATTCTTCTTCACTGTCAAAGGGCCTTGCCCTTAAAGTGACATGGAACATTTCTTTTGGGCAGGCAGTATGTTTAATGACCGCGCCCTCTGGGGCAAGATTGCCTTTTAATATGGCAATGCTTCCATCCGTGCCAAGGGCTTTTTCATAGGGGCGCAGGATGTTCTCTTTTTTCAGGGAAAGATTACGGCGGGTATTGAAATCCGCAAGCCATTTGCCGCAGCGCTCATAAAAGCCGTTTTCTTTTAAGTCGTCCAGATTCTCGCCTAAGGTTTTTCCGGTTACGGTCATCACATCCAGGTGAAGATAAGGACGGAGTTCTTCCATTATGGCAGGAACGCCGCCTGCGTAGTAAAAGCATTCTGCGGGCCACTTCCCGGTAGGACGGATATCCAGTAGATAGTGTGCATTTCTATGAAGGGAATCAAAGGTATCCCCATTAATTTCAATCCCCAGCTCATGGGCAAGGGCAGGGAGATGGAGAAGGCAGTTGGTACTTCCGGAAATGGCGGCATGTACCAGGATGGCATTCTCAAAGCTTTCCTTTGTGAGGAGCTTGCTGGGACGCATATCCGGCATATAAGCAAGTTTTACCGCCTGTTCTCCGGCTCTTTCGGCAAAAGCGAGAAGATCCGGGCTTGCGGCAGGCATTAGGGCACTGCCTGGGAGGGCGAGACCTAAGGCTTCCGCCATGATCTGCATAGTGGAAGCCGTTCCAATAAAGGAACAGGCGCCGCAGCCGGGGCAGGCATTATGCTTGGCCCAGTTAAGCCTTTCTTCGCTGATCTCTCCTCTTTGATACTGGGCGCTGTACATGCCCAATTGTTCTAAAGTGAGAAGCTCTGGTCCAGCGCTCATGGTGCCGCCTGGTATGACAATAGAGGGGATATCTGCCCGGGCCATTCCTATCAGGTTTCCGGGCATTCCTTTATCGCAGCTTGCGATGAAAATTCCGGCGTCAAAGGGGGTAGCGTTTGCATGGATTTCGATCATGTCGGCGATGATCTCACGGCTTGCCAGGCTGTAATTGATCCCGTCGGTTCCCTGGCTTTCCCCGTCGCAGATATCGGTGCAGTAGTAGCGGGCACCTTTTCCGCCGGCTTTTTGGACGCCTTTTCGGGCTTCTTCCACCAGGGTGTTTAAGTGAACGCTTCCGGGATGGCTGTCTCCGAAGGTACTTTCGATGAGGATCTGAGGCTTGGACAGATCGGAGAGCTTCCAGCCGGTTCCTAGACGGAGAGGGTCCATTTCCGGAGATTGGGTTCGGGTGAGTTGACTTGGGAGGGGCATGAGGGTTACCTTCTTTCTGTGATGTTTTTTGGGGGACGCCGTGCAGGTGTATGGGTGAGGGGTGGGGATGGCGCACTGCGTTTGGGGATTTTGGCGGCGCTCGCTGATGATCAGCCGTTTTGCATAACTCGCTGCGCTCAGACAGATGCGAAACGGCTGAAGCGGCGCCGCCAAAATCCTCCAAGCCTCGTGAGCCATCCCCACCCCTCACCCATACACCTGCACGGCTGGTTGTGAAAGACGGCAGGCAAGAAGGTACGCGTCATGTGTGAGGCGGTGGGATGGGGCGCTGCCGCTGGCAGCGCCTGCGTGTGGATGGCTCAAGTTTGGTCTTGGGTTATAGCAGGGAAAGGAGCATGCTGCAGGCTGTGTGCGGCCGGCGATATGCTCTTGAGCGCCTGGTGCGATGGTGGCTTGCGTGCCGCTTTATGGTTATTATATAATTTGAGGGGATATCTGCAAGACATCTGATGTATAAAAAATGAATTCTACTTAATGCACAAAAGGAGGGAAGGATATGTGGGGATATGCGATTGCGTTTTTGTGGAAAATGGATAAATGGTTTTTGGAGACGTCATATAAAAACTGAAAACGTCTGATGTTTTGTACCGTAAAATTGCAGATGTATTTTGGCGTTGAAGGAGGAATACTGTGCATATAGGCAGAAAGCCGCCGCTGCTGGAATGGCTGTTCCTGCGGCGGCCGGAGGGTAATAGCATCAGGTTCCGATAGAATGTTTGAATAGTATCCAGGTGCTGATGAAATAGCAAATCAGCAGCAGCACGAATAGGCTTCCAGTCATGCTTATCTGCAGGAGCAAGGTTTCAAAACCAATATAGGCTGAAATTTCTGCGGATACAGTTAGAATAAAATAAGTAATTACAATTGCGGAAACAATGACTGCCACAATGATCGGGAGGCCAAACCAGACGCCTAGTTGTTTCAGCATAAGTTTTTCTATCTGTTGTTCTTCAACGCCTAGCTTTCGCAGTACAGAAAAACGGTATTTGTACTTGTCTGCGTCTAATAGCTGCTGTAAAGACAGTATGGTAAGGCAGATTACCATCAGCACGACAGCGCCGTATAGCATGGCGGCCTGCATAACGAAGCTGCCTGCCTTTGTGCTGTTGATCTGTAAGGTGCTTAAACGGATCGCATAGCTGACGCCGGTATCTGTAATCTCCGGATACTCCTTCGAAAAAGCCTGTTCTAATTCACGGGCACTTTCATAGGAGATATTTTCTGACGTAGTGATATAGCG
>CALIZJ010000035.1 GCA_938028845.1 uncultured Blautia sp. | reverse complement strand
TTTTGATACAGCTTCGGACGCCTAAGCTTTCCAAGGATTTTAAGCCTTCTGTGACCAATGAGATTTTAAGTGATTCCCTCCAGCCCCTGTCAGACGAGGATCTGCGGCCTATGTCTGAGGCCATTGAAAACATGGATACCATGAACATGAATTTAAAGGCCAGACAGGAGGGAAAACAGGCGGCAGAAAAGATAAACCGTGTGCTGGACAGGTACAACCGCCTTGTCCTCTATGAAAAAGCAGGAAATTTAGAGGAAAATACGAAAACTCTGAAAAACCTGGAAAAAGAAGAAAAAGAGATGCAGTACAGGATAGAAGAGTGTGAAAAGCACGCCCAGGAGGCTGCCGCCCTTCACGAGCATCTGGACGCAAAAAGAGAGGCCATGGAAAAGGAGCGGGAATCCTTAAGCAAAAGCGATGCCGTAGGATTAAAGGAAAAAGAATTGGAGCTTGCCGCCGGCATAGAGGAAAAAAGCCGTCTTTTAAAGGAAAAAGAAGAGCAGCTTTTAGGTAAACAAGAGCAGTATACAGAGCTTTCAGACAAATGCAAAAAAGAACAGGATCGCCGGGATGGGAAAGAACAGGAGCTTTATGGACTTTTGGAGGATATGCAGGAGGAGGCGGAGGATATGGCCTTTGAGGAGCATACCTTTTTTAGCCAGGAGCTGAAAGACGGCTTTTTAGAGACGTTCAGCTTTTCCGCTCATCAGGAGCAGTTCGAGCGGACCCGTCAGGGAATTAAAAAGGGATATGAAATCCTACGGGAAGCGGAAAGCCTGAAGCTTCCTATGGAGGAGCTGCTGAAAAAACGGGATAAACAGCAAAGAGAAGCGGACGGGGTCCAGAAGCAGGCCGGGGAGCTGGAAGGCGTGTTTGTCCAGGTGAAAAATGAGTGGAAAGAAGCCTTGTACGCTTGGAACGGAACGAACAAGGAGCTGGTCCTTTCTGGTGACGACTTAAAGGAGCTGTCCTATTTCGCTGAAAATTACAATGGAAAATCGGATTTTTCCAAGGTGCGCAAGTCTGTGGCGGATATCTGGATCCAGCGCCAGGGGATGCTTAACGGAGAGCTTCGCCAAAAGGAAGAGCTGCTTTTAGGAAAGCAAGAAGAGTATGATCTTAAAAAGCAGGAATTGGAAGAATGGGAAAACCATAAAGAACCGGAGCCCTTTAGAAGCGAAGGGGTGTTAAAGAACCGTAAACGTCTTCAGGAAAAGAATATTCCCTATCAGGAATTTTATAAGGTGCTCGAATTCGGCCAGGATCTGGATAAGACTGCCTGTGACCGCTTAGAGGAAGCCTTCCTTCACATGGGGATCCTGGACGCTCTTGTGGTGGAGGAACAGTATCGGGAAGAAGTGCTGAAGCTGGATCGGGGCTGCTGTGACCGGTATCTGTTTATGCAGAAGCAGCGGGCGGAAAAAAGTATTTTAGATGTGCTGGACTTAAATGACGCGGTCAATGATATTTTCTTTAACCAGAGGATTACCGGGATATTGGGAAACATCGCCTATGACGGGGAGGGGATTACTGCGGTATCCCCAAAGGGAACCTACCAGATCGGCATATTGACAGGAACCATTACCGGAGAACACGAGGCGGGATTTTTAGGCAGCAGGGCCAGAGAGAAGAATCGTCTGGCAAAGATTGCCGCCTGCCGGGAGGTTATGGGCGTTCTGGAGGCTGAGATGAGGGATTTAAGGCAGACGATCCAGGATCTGAAAGGACGGAAGGTTGAGATGGAAAGGGAATACGAGGCCTTTCCTGGTGAGACGGATCTTAGAGAGGCATTTCGGATGCTGGAGGAGGCTCTTTTAAACCTGGAGCGCATGCAGCAGGAAATAGCCAGGATGAATGAAGAACTGCGGGAAATGTCAGAGCGGCTGCGGCAGATGAAAACGGAAGCCTTAAAGATAGCGGAAAAGCTCTACCTGAACTGCACCTATGAAGTCTTTGTCCGGGCAGAGGAGGCGGCGCAGAAGTATGAGAAATATTTGTACCGGCTTATATCCGGCCATGAACTGTTTCTGCAGATGGTCCTTCGCCAAAGAGAGCTGGAAGAACGGATGGAGGATCTGGACGGAGATATGGATCAGATTCGATACGACGCCGGAAATACGGAGAGGGCTCTGAAAAAGGAGCAGCAGGAGCATGCTTCTGTCTTAGAGCAGCTGAAGCTGACGGATTACGAGGAGATAAAAAACCGTTTGGATTCCTGTATGGAATGGCTCAGGGAGTATCCTAAAAGACTTAGGGACTGCGTAGAAGAAAGGACGCGGAATCTGGAACAGATAAAGAATCTCGGCCTCCGTCTGGAGGAGGAAGAAAAAAGGATCGCCGAATGCAGGCGCATGGGGGAATTTCTGGAAAAATGCTATCTGGCAGAGAAAGATCTGGGCTACGTGTCCTTACCCCAGGAGATGGAAAAAGAAGAAATTTCCGCCGGAAAGGTGCGGGAGTTTCTTTCCCTGGACTGTCAGAATCTGCAAAAGGACAATGTGATCCGGAATCTGAACCAGGTATATTTCGAAAACCGCGGCTTTTTAACAGACTATCAGCTTACCCAGACGGAGCTTTTTAAAGAACTGGAAGAGGAGGCTGTACCGGGCGCCGCGGCCCCGGGGCGTCTTGATATTTACGCCAGATATCAGGGAGTGAAGATTCCTTTTTATAAGCTGCTCGTCCATCTGGAGGAAGAAATAGAACAGCTGCGCGTGCTGATAAGGGCCGGGGACAGAGAGCTTTTTGAGGATATCCTTGCCAATACGGTAAGCCGGAAAATCCGTGGAAAGATTAATGCTTCCAGCGCCTGGGTACAGAAGATGAACGTGCTGATGGGCGGGATGAATACCTCAAGCGGCCTAAAACTCAGCCTGCGCTGGCGGAGCAAGACCGCGGAAACAGAGGAACAGCTGGATACGAAAGAACTGGTGGAGCTTTTGAAAAAGGATTACCGCCTTATGCGGGAGGACGAGGCGGCCAAGCTTTCCCTGCATTTTCGTTCTAAGGTGGAGGAAGCCAGAAGACATGCCAGGGACAGCGGCGGAATGCTGTCCTTCTATCAGGTGATGAAGGAAACCCTGGATTACCGGAAGTGGTTTGAATTTCAGCTTTTCTCTCAGAAAAGCGGGGAGAGGCAGAAGGAGCTGACAAACAGTGTGTTTGGAACCTTCAGCGGAGGAGAGAAGGCTATGTCTATGTATGTGCCCCTGTTTTCTGCGGTGGTGGCTAAATATCAGGGCGGACGTATGGACGCGCCCCGGCTGATCTCCCTGGACGAGGCCTTTGCCGGGGTGGACAATAAAAATATCCGGGATATGTTCCGATTGATGACAGAATTTCAGTTTAACTTTATCATCAATTCCCAGGTTTTATGGGGAGACTGCGATACCCTGGATGCTTTGGCTATTTATCAGCTTGTGCGTCCGGAAAACGCCAGATTTGTTACAGTGATGCCTTATCTGTGGAATGGAAAGGCTAAGGAGATGCTGGAGGATGAAGAAGACATGGAGAGACGGGCGGCAGAGTTCGTTGACTGAGGAATGTGCAGGTTATTTTCGGGAGTTTCCGGTGTTTGATAAGCTGCTTAAGGGCTTTCGGGAAAAGTATGCTTCTTATGGAACTTTTTCCGGCAGCGTAGTGCTGCGGGGGCTGAAGGAAGAGGACAGGGAGGCTTTGGAAGGATTTTTTCAAAAGAGCTTTCACGGACAAAAATCAGTGACTATTTCCGCCGAAAGGTTTAAAAAGGCCCTTGCGGACAGCCGCTTTTCCCAGACAAAGCCAAAGGATATCCTGGAGTTCTATTTTCAGGAAGAGATGACTGGAAAGCGGGAACAGCGGGAGAAAGAAAAAAAGGACTGGGAACAGATCCTGGAAGAGGAAATGGAAGGCTGCGGGACACTTTTGGGACGAGAATGGATAGAGAAGCTTAAGGAAGAACGAGGAGAAGACCGGGCCTACCTATGGAAACGGTATCAGGAAAGCAGGAAGAATGTGGAAGAATTAAGACGTATCCTGCGCCTTGGAGTGAAGATTTTGGAAAATCTGCCTTTTAGGAAAGGACAGGCGGAATATCTTGCAGTGTTTGCCGCCATGCTCACAGGAAATCCCCATGCTTTTGACGATGGGACAAAGGATGGCCAGCTTCTTTCCCTGGTGATCGACTGGGAGATGGGAAAGCGGCAGGAGGAAGAAGAAAGAGAAGTTTTATTTCCTGCCTTGAAAAAACAGAGAAAATATTTATCTGTGGGGATCCTGCGGGACGATATTTCTAATTCGGTTATGCTCTGCGGCGTCCGGGCATGGAGAAAGGATGGAATTCTTCATGAAGGGATGGCGGGTTTCTTTAAGGAGAGAGAGATGCTCCAGGTTCCCCTGGCAGCACTGGCCGGATGGGAAAGGGTGACTTGTCCGGAAAATGTGATCTACATTGTGGAGAACCCTTCGGTTTACGCCATGCTTTGCCGGAAGTGGAAAGGCGGCAGGGCCTGTATGTGTATGAACGGCCAGCCCAGGCTGAGCGCGGTTTTGTTTTTGGACCTGCTTTGGGAGAGCAGGGTTAAGGTATATTATGCTGGGGATTTCGACCCGGAGGGGCTTTTGATCGCCCAGAAAGTGAAACAGTATTATAAGGGGGAATTCTCCTACTGGCACATGAGCGCCCGGGATTATCAGGATGCCAGGTCCGGGGAAGAGATTTCTGCAAAGCGCCTGAAAATGCTGGAGCGGATCCAGGATGAAGAGCTTTTGGAAACGGCTGGAGAGATACAAAAAAGCCGGAAAGCGGGATACCAGGAGAATATATGGGAGCGGTATCTGGAAGAGCATTCATCGGATTATGTTGCTTCGCGATAGTTATATGGGCAGAACGTATTGCCAGATTGTGATAAGAAACCGGAGCAGACTCCTTCTAGAGCGTCAGACTTTATAAAAAGTTTGCTCCAGAAGGAGTATATTCATTTCCGGGAAGTCATCCTAACATAAATAGCAGCGGATGGCAAAAGACAAAAAGAGAGCAGTGCTGATGAACAAAAACCATTTTGATTTTTATCACTTTATTATGAGGTCAACCCCTTGTGGGCAGTTATTCCATCTATCTGCATTATAAGGCACAGTTAAAATACAACAAAAATTTTTAGAGAGCTTCATTTTTACTGTACCCACAGCCATACTGACAGTTGAAAAGTCTATATTTCCAGAGAATATTCTTTCAGCAGTTTCAACTGAAGGCCAGGATCATGGATTGATTGGAGGAGTTCATCCTGGCGGTTATCTTGTATGAGCTTTTGAAATAGAATATTGAGCGTATTTCTGCCCGCTTGGATACCGGATTTTCTGCCAATCTCAATTCCGGCTTTTCGTCCTTCTTCTCTACCATCCTGGATCATATCGTCTATAGCTTTACACATATCGTATTGTCCTCCTTTCTTTAAGACCGTTGGTTTCAGGCTATCAAATTCTTTCGTATTGGACATTACTCCTATAAGATCATAGGCGTCTTTATCCAAGGTGTGGAATTCTTTTTGGTTTTCCACCATAAAGTTTTTCAACAGTGTTTTATCCTGTGCGTATTTTAGAAAACCGAATACTTGCCTGATATCACTGTGAAACCAGTCCAGATTTTTGAAGGAACGTACCTCCAGCAGGTTCATAGGATAGTCGGCAATCATCTTTCGTATGGCTGGATCAAGGCCTGAGAGATTTAAAAGATCTTTAAGTGTTCTGGGGCCATTCCATGCTTCCCGCCCAAAGTAGGCAACGATGGTAAGTACAGGTTTCAGACGATCTTCTTTTTTCATACCTGATAGGAATTCAGCGCTTCCGGTAAGATCCTTGTTTTTTCTGTGGAGTTTCTGAAGTTCGGTCCATTGGTTATGGTAATTGGCAGCGTCTGTGTTCATGACCCTTACAGGCATGGCGTAGTGGATTTTCGGTTGATTCTGCAGTGCCACCAGGATGGCGCGGCAGTTTATCCGTACTATACGCATTAAGTCCACAATTGATCAGAAAATCGTTCTTTGCTTTTAAAATAGTTAATAGAGACTACATTTGGCGTCTGCATGTACACCTTCCTTTCCGGACAGAGAAAGGTATACATGAGAAAATAGAACGTTTTGTACTTGTATTATAGAAAAAGTTTCCTGCAAAAGCAATACCTTTCTGCATCCTTATTAAAATTAGATAAGTTTGTGGGAAATGGTGACCGAGTGGTCATGATTTTGCTCCTTATTATATGAGATTTTTATGGTAAAATCAATATAAAATTTCAAAAAATTTTATGGGTTAATATTTATAAGAGTTAATGCGTTGATTTAAGATTTATGAGCATACATAATCTGTTAACTGTTATAAGGGGCTGTTTGCAGTAGTTAGAAATGCCGCAAGAATCATGAAAAATCCTTTATTTTTTTGTGATAGAATATTCAAAAAGGAGGGAAGAATATGCAGGAGCAGGCAGCAATCATAACTTCTAAGACAATCTGTTACATAGAGGAGCATCTGGAACAGGAGCTAAAGCTGGATAAAATAGCAGAGGATTTACATTATACTAAATTTCATCTGCACCGGCTGTTTACGAAGACTGTTGGATTAACCATACACGATTATATCCAGAGAAGGAAACTGACAGAGGCGGCGAAGCTTCTTGTATACTCCCAAAAGCCGGTTCTGGAAATCGCATTTTTTAGCGGATATGAAAGCCAGCAGGCTTTTTCTGAGGCTTTTAAAGCAATGTATAAAGTACCGCCGGCACGTTTTCGCGCAGGGAAAGAATTTTATCCATTGCAGAGGGAACTCTATCCGGTCCAGCAGAGGATAAATCCCCATTTTTCAAAACAGGATATAAAAACGGCAGCAGTCGCAGACATACCTGCCTGGATGGAACTGGTACGCTTTTCCGTAGATGGATATCCTTGTCTGAAGGAAGAGGAATATCTTGAAAATTTATATGCCTATATAGATGGAAAAAAGGCGGTGATTCTGCGCGATGGCAGTCAGGCAGCCGGGGCGATGTGTTATCATCCAGAGTTGGGGAAAATAGATTTTCTTGCGGTGCATCCCCAGTATCGAAAACTAGGTCTTGAGGCTCTTTTTCTTGCCAGACTTGCGGATGAGATGCCTGAGACGAAAGAAATTTCCCTTACCACCTACCGGGCAGGAGATAAGGCGGATACCGGTTATCGTGAAACTTATTTCCGCCTTGGATTTGCAGAAGACGAGCTGCTGGTGGAATACGGATATCCCACCCAGCGCCTTGTACTTTCACCGGAAAAACAGGGGGACAGAAAAAATGCTGCAGAGAGAAACTAACTGGAAAAAGAAAACCATCCTTTTTCTTATCAGCCAAAGTATTACTTTATTTGGGTCTCAGACGGTTCAGATGGCAATCATCTGGTATGTAACCCTTCATACAGAAAAAGGAGCCTGGGTAGCGGCTTTTTCTGTATGCTCTTATCTGCCTCAGTTTCTCATTTCTTTTTGGGGCGGCGTCTGGGCGGACCGCTGTGACCGAAAGCGGCTCATTATCGGTGCGGATGCCGGAATTGCGGCGGTTACGGCAGGAATGTTTTTTGGTATGCCATACATCTCCAAGGAGAGAGAATTGCTTGCTGCTTTGTTATTGCTGTCCACGCTTCGTTCTGTGGGGGCAGGCATCCAATCACCCGCTGTAAATACCGTCATTCCAAAGCTTGTTCCCAAGGAAGCATTAATACGTTATAACGGTATTAACGCGGCAATGCAGTCCTTTGTACAGTTTGCGTCTCCAGCAGCGGCAGGGGCAGTGCTGACGGTGGGAACTTTGCGGGCATCGCTTCTCATGGACATTCTGACTGCGGCAGCAGGCATTGGAATATTTTTCTGTGTACGCTTGCCGGAGCAGGAAAAAAGAAAGGAGACTGTTTCGTTATTTGGAGACCTTCGTGCAGGCATCCGATATGCTTTTGTCCATAAGGCTGTTGGAAATCTGCTCCTGCTTTATGGGGCGATAACATTCTTATGTGTCCCGGCAGGATACCTTTCCACACTTTTGGTCAGCCGGATTTATGGCAGCGGTTATGCGTATCTGGCCGCAGCAGAGCTTGGCGGCTTTGGGGGAATGATGGCAGGCGGGCTTTTTATAAGCATTTGGGGCGGCTTCTTTAAAGAGCGCAGGAAGACCTTGTCTATTGGGCTGGCTGTATTTGGACTTACTGCTGCGGGAATGGGACTGGTACAGAATTTTGTAGTTTATCTTTTCCTTATGTTCGTTTATGGAATTGCCCTGACTGCTTTACAAACCACCATTACAACTTCTCTCCAGGAAAATGTCAGGCTTTCTGTACAGGGCCGGGTATTCGGTTTTATGAATTCTCTTTATTCGGTATCCTACCCGGCAGGTATGGCACTGTTCGGCCCCATGGCAGATAAAATTCCTTTACAGTGGATTATGGTCGCTTCTGGACTGGGGATTCTTTTGATAGGGATTTTATGGGGAAGAAAGCCTTCTGAGGCAGAGCCAAAGCGAGAATAAAGTTGGAAGATTATAAAAGGAATATCTTGCCCCAACCCTCTTGACAAGAATTAATAAAAGAGATATATTTATCCTATAAAGAGATAAATATATCTCTTTTCGACCCTGCGCGAAAACGTGCCGGCGGTACTTTATACATTTGCGCCCCGCAACAAGTAGCGCAGCATTTTAAAATGTATATCTACTTTAAAAATATTTTAAAGAAAGGATGCTCCCTGCCATGAGAAAGTACAAAAAAGAATATCTTCTGCTGCTGTTCATTATC
>CALIZJ010000034.1 GCA_938028845.1 uncultured Blautia sp. | reverse complement strand
CCTTTAAAAGAAAGAGTAACTTCCTGTCCAGTCTCATGGGAAATTCCAAGAGAATCCAAAGTGACGGCGTCCAGAGCGATCTCTCCTTTTTCTTTTGGCATCCTTCCTTTATCCGGCAGACAGCTTACGGTTTCTGCATAGGATTCATCCTTTACACAAAGATGTATGGTCCGGTACTCCAGCACTTCATCAGAAAGCGTCCCAACAGTCCGCACCTGGACGGTGTTTTTTACTTCCGTATTCTTTTTCAAAGCCTCTGCCTCTTCATAGGAGAGATCATAGTATAAGATCTGGCTGTCCGTCCCGGACTCCTGTCTGTATTGTGTAAGATAAGCTTCTTCCACCGCATGGCTCATAAAAAGAAGGACCGTAAACAAAAGAGACGTCAGTATGACTCCGCATAAAAGCAGAAAACTTCTTCCCTTATGGAGACGTATTTCTCTCCAAACCAATTTATGGCATATTTTAAGATTATTATTTGTCAACATATTTTCAGCCTATCTATCCATTTAAAAGGTGTACGGAAAAGGTAGTTCCCGCGCCCACCTCTGATTTCACGGAAATATATCCTTTCTGTCTGGTTATGATCCCCTGGGCAAGATAAAGTCCCAGCCCTACTCCTTCCTGGTCAGCGGTCTCCTGGGCGCGATAAAAACGCTTAAAGATATCGTGGTAATGTTCTTCTTTTATCCCAGGTCCGTTATCTGAAATATCAATCTTTGTGTAAAACTGCCAGGGAAGGACCGAAATTTTTATTTCTCCTCCTTTAGGAGTGTATTTTACTGCATTATCCAGTATATTTGTAATGGCCTCTGCCGTCCATTTTACATCGTGGCACAGTCTGATCTCCCGCCCGCAGGAAAGGGAAAGAGAAATGTCTTTTTTGTCCGCTTTATGCCAAATGGAATTTACCGCGCCAAGCAAGGTGTCGTAAAGAGGCGCTTCTTTTACATGCATGGTAAAAGTGCCTGTCTCCAGCCTGGACATTTTCACCAGGGCTTCCAAAAGAAAATCAAGCTTATTTACCTGAATCTGCAGAATCTCTTCAAACTCCTGTCTCTTTTTTAAAGGCATATCCTGCTGCTTTAAAAGATTTGTATAAAGCCGTATATTTGCCATAGGCGTCTTTACCTGATGAGAAATGTCGGAAACTAGTCCCTGTACCTCCAGCTTTTCTTTTACATTTTCCCTCTGTCTTTCCCGCATGATATCTGCATACTGGGCCAGTTTTCCCTGAACCTTATTTACAAGAGAATCTTCCAATGGATAGGAAATGTGCGGATCTTTTTCAGAGATCAGATCGTCAAGGGCTACGCATATTTCATCAGAAAATGCATCCACATTCCGCCGCATAAAGAAGACCCAGATTCCTGCCAAAAGAAAGATCCCCGCCTGTAATCCGAAAAGCAGATACCGGACAGAGGGGATCTCCACATATACCCATACCAGATAAAGTTCTGTACAAAAGAATATCCCCGCCAGGAGATACAAAACCAAAGCAAAAGCTCCATTGCCCATTCCTTTTTTTCTCATAAGCCGTCACCTGCCCATGTATAACCAATTCCCCGGACGGTTTTAATATATTGTCTGTCCTCTCCTTCCAGCTTTGCCCTCAGACGGTTTACCGTCACCGTAAGCGTATGGTCGCTTACAAAACTCCCCTCACTGTCCCAGAGTTTTTCCAGCATCAGCTCTCTGGTGATGATGCTTCCTTTCCCGGCGATCAAAAGCCGTAAAATTTTATATTCATTTGGCGTCATGGGAATCTTTTCCCCGTTTTTAACCACGAAAAGGGAGTCAAAATCCACCTTGAGGACACCATCGTCAAATCCGTTTTGTTTGGGCTGATCCACGACATTTTCCGTCTTTTTTGCTCTGCGCAGGATCGTCTCTATTTTTTTCTGGAGGATTGCCATGCTGAAAGGCTTTGTCACATAATCCTCTCCGCCCAGGTCATAGCCTTTTATCTGATCCTCTTCCAGATCATTTGCTGTTAAAAACATAACCGGGAGTTCCGGCTTTTTCTCTTTTACTTCTTTGCACAGGTCAAATCCGTTTCCATCCGGAAGATTTACATCTAAAACCGCCAGATCCACCTTATCATGAAAAAGGAACTCTTTTGCCTTCTGGCAGTTATAAGCGCCCACAGTCGCATAGCCAGCACTGTCAAGGGCAAAACATATGCCCGCATTTAATGCAAGGTCATCCTCTACGATCAAAATCCGTTCCATCTCTCCTTAACTCTCCTTATCTAACAGGTGAATATCCCATTTTTTATCTTTCCGTCCTCAATGCGCACGATCTCGTCTGCAAGCTGCGCCAGTTCCAGGTCATGGGTGATCATCACAAGGGTTTGTTTAAAAGCAGCGACACATTCTTTTAAAAGCCCTGCCACATTCTGGCTGTTTTTGCTGTCCAGATTTCCTGTGGGCTCGTCTGCAAGGATCACTGCCGGCTTGGCGGAAATCGCCCTTGCAATAGCCACCCTTTGTTTTGCGCCTCCGGAAAGCTGATAGGGATAGGCATCTGTCTTTTCCGAAAGATGCAGCCCATGGATCACTTCCCGGATAAAAGGTTCGTCTGGCCTCTGACCGTCCAGTTCCAGAGGAAAAACTATATTTTCATAAACCGTAAGGGTGGGGATCAGGTTATAGTTCTGAAAGACAAACCCGATTTTTCTTCTGCGAAAAAGCGAAAGTTTCGCTTCTTTCATATCTGTAATATCAATCCCATCGACCATCACCCTGCCCCGGGTAGGCTTATCCAGACCGCCCAGCATATTTAAAAGGGTGGTCTTTCCGCTTCCGCTGCTGCCTACGATAGCCGTAAATATACCTTTGGGGATGGATAAGGAAACGCCGGTAAGGGCATTCACCTTGTTTTCTCCATCCCCATATATTTTCGTAAGATCCCTGGTTTCTACTGCATTCATTTGTTACCTCTTCTGTCCCGTCGCGTTCTGGTCTTTATTATATTTATTTTCCATACAGTTGTCAATTTATACGGCTGCATGCAGCGCAATGGGCGACTCTTAAAACCTCAGCCTTCAAAGCGGAATATGCGTTCTGTTTCACCGCGGTATGGACAATTTCTATTTCTTTTGTCCTTGTAATTTTATTATACTGAACTATAATAAAATTAATATAGACAAATGTTGCATAACTATACAGTTTTGTTGGGAGAATATTTTTATGATGAAAGATTATATCTTTTCCAATGATTTTTCTAAAAATCTGGATGCTATGATCTATACCTGCGGGCATAAAACATGTTTCCACTATGACAAAGAACGCCCACACAATATAGGAAGGGGGAGTAATTTATGGAAGATTCCCAGGTATTTCAGGTAAAACAGCGATTGTTTTCTGATATGTATCTGTGCTTTTGCGGATATGCCAACTGTCATCCCCGCCACAGTTTTGGGCCTGCCGTCCGGCCTAACTACATTATCCATTACATTTTAAAGGGAAAGGGCCGCTACTGTGCGGATGGAGTGACTTATGAGCTTGAAGCCGGCCAGGGCTTTTTGATTCCTCCCAACGTACAGACTTTTTACCAGGCGGACGGGGAAGATCCCTGGACTTATCTTTGGGTGGGGTTTGACGGCCGCCATGCGGCAGACTATCTATCCAGCATCGGACTTGGCAGGCGCCGCCTTACCTACAAAAGCAGCCAGGGGGAAAAGCTTCTGGAAACCGTTCTTACCATGTTAAAGCACAACACCTATACTACGTCCAACCAGTTTTTGCTGGAAGGACTTTTGTATCAGTTTTTCAGCATACTCAGCCAGGATCTGGATGTTTTGTCCGGCTCTGAAAAAAGAGACGGCAGTTTATATGTACGCAAGGCTGTGGAATATATCCAGAACAATTACTGCAATCCCATCCGGATCACTGATATCGCGGACTATGTATGTGTGAACAGAAGCTATCTGTACACCTTGTTCCGAAACGAACTTAAAATGTCCCCAAAAGAATACCTTGCCAATTACCGTCTGACCCGTGCCGCAGAACTTTTGGTCATCACCGACTTTTCTGTGGAAAGCGTGGCCTTTTCCTGCGGCTACCAGGATCCTTTAGTATTTTCCAAAGCTTTTAAAGGAAAAAACGGACTCACTCCATCCCAATATCGCAAAAAAGAGCTGGACAACATCCGGCGAAGGAAAAAAGGCGGCAAAGAAAAGACAACATTTTGACTGTTTTCCCCAACATCTGCTTCTGGCATTTTTCAGGTTTGCGTCTATACTGTTAGATAACCCTACAGCAGAAAAGGAGACAAATGCAATGAGTATCGTTTTTCAGGAAAAAAGCAGGACATTTCATCTTTTTAACGAAGAGATCAGTTATATTATGACCATTCTCCCCAATGGGAATATGGGGCAGCTTTATTTCGGGAAAAGAATCCATCCAAAGGAGGATTATTCTTATCTTCTGGAGATGGTGCCGCGTTCTATGACTTCTTATGTATATGAAGAGGAAAGAACATTATCACTGGAACATATAAAAATGGAATATGGAGTATACGGCTCCACAGATTACCGTTTTCCGGCAGTGGAGATCCTTCAGGAAAACGGAAGCCGGATCGTAGATTTTTGCTATCAGTCCCATTGTATCCAGCCAGGTAAACCGAAACTTAAAGGTCTGCCCGCTACATACACAGAAAAAGCGGATGAGGCGGAAACTTTAACCCTCTTTCTTACGGACAAGGTTACAGGTATACAGCTGGAACTTTTTTATACGATTTTTGCCCATGGCGGTATTCTTGCCCGAAGCGCACGCTTTACCAATCAGGGAGAGAAAACCGTACATCTTTTAAAAGCCATGAGCCTTTGCCTGGATCTGCCTGACTGCCGTTATGACTGGATCCAGTTTTCCGGCGCCTGGGCAAGGGAGCGTCATCCCTTCCAGCGAAGACTGACCCCCGGTATACAGTCTGTGGGAAGTATGCGCGGACACTCTTCCCATGAGCACAACCCGTTTTTTATCCTGAAACGGCCGGAAGCAGATGAATTTCAGGGGGAAGCCCTTGGCTTCAGCCTTGTCTACAGCGGTAATTTTCTTGCACAGGCAGAAGTGGACAACCAGGATACCACAAGAGTTCTCCTTGGCATCCATCCGGAATGGTTCGACTGGAAGCTTGCGCCTACAGAGGATTTTCAGACGCCCGAGGCGGTTGTGGTGTACACAGACCAGGGGCTTAACTCCTTAAGCCAGACCTTCCACCGCCTGTACCAAAAAAGGCTTGCCAGGGGATACTGGCGTGACAGGGAACGGCCCATCCTTTTTAATAACTGGGAAGCAACCTATTTTGATTTTACAGAAGAAAAGCTTTTAGCTCTTGCAAAAAAAGCGAAAGAAAGCGGCGCGGAGCTTTTTGTTTTAGACGACGGCTGGTTCGGAAACAGAAGAAACGACCGGGCTGGTCTTGGAGACTGGGTGGCTAATACAGACCTGCTTCCGGAAGGCATTACCGGACTGGCAGAAAAAATCGAAAACCTGGGGATGAAATTCGGCTTATGGTTTGAGCCGGAAATGGTCAATAAGGATTCCGTTCTTTATCAGAAGCATCCTGACTGGCTTTTAAGCGTCCCCCAGCGGAGACAGTCTCAGGGGAGATATCAGTACGTGCTGGATTTCTCCAGAAAAGAAGTGGTGGATTATATATACGATATGATGGCGGCAATTCTTGGAAAGGCAAAAGTATCCTATATAAAATGGGATATGAACCGCAGCATCACCGAGTGCTGGTCCCACGCCCTTCCCAGTGACCGCCAGGGAGAAGTCTTCCATCGGTATATCCTGGGCGTGTATGATCTGTATGAAAGGCTTACCACTGCCTTTCCTACGGTGTTGTTTGAATCCTGTGCCAGCGGCGGCGCCAGGTTTGACCCGGGTCTTCTCTATTATGCCCCTCAGGGCTGGACAAGCGACGACACCGATGCCATAGAGCGGTTAAAAATCCAGTATGGAACTTCCTACTGTTATCCTATCAGCAGCATGGGCGCACATGTATCTGCTTCCCCGAACCACCAGCTTAACCGGTCTACTCCTTTTTATACCCGGGCAAATGTAGCCTATTTCGGAACCTTTGGTTATGAACTGGATTTAAACCGTCTTACTTCAAGAGAGCTGGAGGAAATGAAGCAGCAGACTGCATTTATGAAAAAATATAGGGGATTGCTGCAGTTCGGCACATTTTACCGGCTGCAAAGCCCTTTTAAAGAAAATACAGCCGCATGGATGACTGTAAGCCAGGATAAGGATAAAGCGCTGGTGGGCTGGTACCGTGTTTTAAATACGGTTAATTCTCCTTATACCAGGCTTAAGCTTACCGGACTGGACCCGGACCGTCTTTATAAAGTCAGCCAGGACGGCCGCCCCTTAGGGAAATTTTACGGAGATGAGCTGATGCATATAGGGCTTATCACAAGCGACCGTAATTCCGGAGAAGTGTTAGAAGGAGAAAAACCAAGCTGCGATTTTGATTCCAGGATTTATATTTTAGAATGATAGACAAGGGGCTTTCCCTTTGGCAGCGTCCCATAAGAAAGTAAAAAGAATTTTGATGGGAACCCGCGTGTGAAGTCACGCTGGTTCCCATTCGTTTAAGGCAAACAATAACCTCCATTTATCACAAAGCCAAAAACAACAGATCACCAGTATTCTGCCAGCAGAAAATCCGCCAAATGCACAATCCGGATACCATTGTCGATACCTACATCCATGCTGTCTGTTGTCACTACATATTTCGGATAGTGATCCGAAATCTCCATTAAATTGCCAATCTCCCGATCTGAATTTTCGGGCAGCCGCACACAAACCTGAACATAAACCTTCTCATTCCGGCGGACACCGATAAAATCAATTTCCTTAGAAGCATTTTTTCCTATATAAACATCGTATCCCCGGCGCTTCATCTCCAAAAATACGATATTCTCCAACGCACCATCCAGCATCTTCCGGTTGTAACCCAAAAGACAATATTTCAAGGTCACATCCGCAAGATAGTATTTCTCCTGCGTCTTTAATATGCTTTTCCCCTGAATATCATAACGATGGCAAGGATAGATGATAAATGCCTGCTCCAGCCAGCGCAGATAGTTATAAATGGACTCTGCCGACACAGTCCGGTGTTCGCTTTTCAAAAACCTGGCGATCGAACTGGCCGAAAAGGTTTTCCCCATATTCTCAATAATATACTTCACGACACGGTCAAACAGATCCTGACGGTTGATCCGGTGGCGCTTTACAATATCTCTGGAAATGACCGTATGATAAATACCATTCACAATCTGGTAAGCACTTTGTTCATCATAATTTCCCAATGCAATGATCGGGAAACCGCCAAAACGAATATATTCCTCCAGCAGTTCCTTCTCAGAACGGGAATCCTGCTTTTTGAAATCCAAATACTCTTTGAAAGACAGTGTGTAAACAGGAATGGACACAAAGCGTCCCGTAAAATACGTTGACAGCTCACTGGACATGAGCTTTGAATTGGAACCGGTCACATAGATATCCACATTCTGTCCTTCCAGAAGGCTGTTCACACACCGCTCCCAGCCTTTGACCTCCTGTATTTCATCCAGCAGCAGATAGCAGCGGCCCTTTCCCTGAATATTGTTAAGCAATTCTTCATACATATCTTTTGCAGAAATATCTTCCGGAATGTCCATTTCTGTGTATCGCTTCTGTATGATATGGTCTTCCGGAATTCCCCGTCTTTGGAGTTCATCCGCAAGCATTTCAAAAATCGTGGATTTCCCACACCGACGTACCCCTGCAAGGATTTTCACTAAAGGCTGGTCGATAAAAGGTGTGATTGCATGAATATAATCCGGTCTGACAATCATGGGAAGACCTCCCTTCAAACAAAATACTCTTTATCTAATTATATCCAAAACTTAATGATTATACAACATGTTTTTCTTGTTAGACCGTATAAACTATAGAAATAGTTCTATTTTTTCTATTTATAATCTTAAAGATATAAAAATAACTATGGATTTTTCCAGCATTGGTAAAGCAGCACCGCTCCTTCCGCAGTCAGTCCGGCAAACAGTCCAGCGAGTATCCCTGGTACCATTCCCACCAGGCCGCCAAGTAAGAGCATAACTGCCGGAACGATATACTTTCTTGGATGATGCCATAAATCGCTTTCTATTTTCCAACCCCGGATTGGATAAAACCATTCCAGCAATACGGAAAATATCGCGCTTTGCAAGGCAAAGAATATCCCCGCTGCCAGCATCTTTTCGTCCATATCTCCCATCTGCATCCAAACACTCAAAAGAAAAATCCCATTTGCCACAGTATTCCACAGGAACAAAAACAGACAGTAAGGAATACAAAAGCCTTTCTTTTGTCCGGGAAGGAAGCGGACTGCCTGTTCCAGCGCCGGATCACTGGATAAAAGGATGCAAAGAGGCGTATTCAAAGACAAAACGCCAAAACCTATGGAAATTCCCATTGGTTCCTCCATATTTTTAAAGAAAAACGGCAGGATCCACGCCACGCACCACAAAATCCCTGTATTTACCAGATAGTTTTTACGCGCAAACAGATACCGCCAAAAATATCTCCATACCAGGCCATAGCTGCGGCTATTCACTGACCTTTGTTTTTCTCTTTCCAGAATATAAAAGGAATAGGCATCCGCCCTGGCTAAAAGAAAAACAGCAAAACTCACACTGCTAAACAGCAGCGGCCAAATATACCATCTGTCCCATAAAAACAAACTTCCAGCCAGAACAATTCCCAGCCACAGACAAGATACC
>CALIZJ010000033.1 GCA_938028845.1 uncultured Blautia sp. | reverse complement strand
CCGGCAAAAATATGCCGAACCATGAATGTCTGACGCAAACATGTATTTCATAAACGTTTCTCCTTCAGTTCTTATGATGATTTTGTTTTCTTTACCTTATCATGCCTTTCACGAAATTACAAGGTTTCTTCCACGATATGCTTCAAAACCGCCAATAACAGATCTTGCTTCATACCCTTTCTTTTTCATCTGTCTGGCCGCCGCCATGCTGGCGCCGCCTCTGTCACAGTAAAAAATCAGCAGTTTTCCTGCTGGAAGGTCTTTCCGCTCTTCCAGCTCCTGATAGGGAATATTCACTGCAGTACGTATATGGCTCTGTTTATAAGACTCTCTTTCCCTCAGATCTATAAGCAAGACGTCTGTACGTCCAATATAATCATCCAGCATCTTCGCTGATATGGCTTCAACCGGAAACATTTTAAACTCCTTTTTCTTCTATCATATGAAAAATACAGCAAAAAAGCTCCGGCTGGGCCGAAGCTTTTTGCTAAGTTAATAGATTACTGTCATTTCCGGGCTTTGCGCGAAATACAAATGCCGGAAGCCAGTAACTTTAGAAGAAGGGGGAGAAGCAGTCTGCACTAATATCTGCTGGAATAGTCGTCCTGTTCAGAATCATAAGCGTTCGTTGCCTTACTTTTGGAACTGCTCTTTGCACTGTTTTTGCCGCAGTTTCTGCTGCTGTCCTGTGCATTTCTTGTATTCATCTCGCTTTTGCCGGATGTCTTGTTGCTTGTCTTGTTTTCTGTTCCATAATTCTTTGCCATTTGAATATTCCTCCTTATGCAGTTAGCATCGCAGCCACATTTTTTTGTTGCTGCTTATTTACTACATTGCTTATTGTTCCTAAAACTTTATAGAATATTCAAGAATTTTTGTTGCTTTTTTTTCCAGTTTATATTATAATCATTTTGTAAAAAGAATTTACCCTTCAAAAATTTTTTTTACATAACCCCTTATTTAATTATTTATACTCCCCTCGAAACACCCGCCAGCTCCCCTGGCGGGTGTTTCACATTGTGTATGAAGTGCGGGAAGTATGAGAAATACTAAGGTTTCGGCTTTTCTTGCGAAAAGGATGGAACATACATCAAGACTAATTTTTTGTCCAGTCTCATACACTTATCCACTAGTTCTCTCTATGCATCTCCATGCTCCTGTTTGTTGAATCTGTACTTTCCTTTTCCATAACCGGATATCTGCTCTATAATTCCACATTCTGACATCTCTTTCAAAAGTTCCGATGCTCTGGATGACTTAACATCAATTACTTTCATCACATCCGATCTGCCAAAAATCTCCTGGCAAGGAAATGCCTCATAAAGCTTTAAGATATGGCGTATTGTTTTAGGTCCAAACACTTTCTCAATGTCCGCTTTTAATGCTTCAATGTCCGGTTTTTGAATTTCAATGTCCGGTTTCTCTCTTTCTTTGAATGCCCCGCTGATATGCAATGTCCGGTTATGAAGCGAATGCTTCTCATTCAGCAAGAGGTTTCGCAAGAATAGCTCAAGATATTCCGTGGTTTCATGAATTCCTTTTTTCAGGTCATTATAGTTTGCCCTGACTAATGAATTCCGAAAATACCATGCATTCTCGGCAAAAATATCGTTCGTTACATCAAAGCCCAATGTACGCAGATACTTAACAAAAAACACTGCTGTCGTTCTGGTATTACCCTCGCCGAATACATGGATCTGCCAAAGTCTGGATACGAACACAGCAAGATGACGTATGATCTCGTCCATTGAGAGATTCTTATAGGAAAATTTTTTCTCTTCTGAAAGATCGTAGTCCAATGTTGCCCGCAGTTCTGTAGCGCTTCCGTAAAGCACGGTTGCCCCATCCAGTACCCATTCTTTTTTTGTAATATTGTAATCCCTAATACGTCCGGCATGAGAATAGATTCCGGTAAACAGCTTTCTATGAATGGAAAGATACTCATTTGGTGTAAAGCTGAAGGCACGCTCGGACAATAATGCCGCAATCCGTGCCGAAACTTTGTCAGCCTCTTCCGTACGGTTCCCGGTATCGCTGGCTGGATTTTCCTCATAATAGCTCTGCAGGAGTGCCTCTACCTCTTCAAAAGAGATCTCTCCCTCAATATTGCGGACAGCCGTACGGAACAAATATTCAGACGGCTTCAGTCCGTCAACTTTCTGCAGTCCGATCGCCGTATTCCACGCATACCCTTTCTCTCGTTTATCCGGCTCGGATTCTCTAATATATTCTTTAAAAGGGTCGTTGTTCACTCAATATCCCCTTCCTTTCTGGGCTATGTAAGAAAGCTGCCGTATATCCCAGCCTTCTTTAAAAGTCCGCCATTCATAGTGTATTTACTTGCTATCATAGTATATTAACAACAATCTTTCCTTATTTCAAGTTTATGCTGTCTTAAATCTTCCGCAGCTTCTGGATTTTTCAGGATGTTTGCCATATAATTTACCGTCTGGATATTATCTTCACACCCATAGATTAAAATTTTGTATACCCGGTTTGCTTAATACTTTCATTATAGTCTTTCTTTTTATTTCTTCCCTTCACTTTAGCCCGCGGCTCATATTTCCCGGTAATCCACTTTCCCATTCTTCATCTCAGACCTCATAAGGGAAATTTTCTCCACCTTCATCTCCACCTTATTTAAATGTACCTCATATGGTCTCCTTGATGCTGCTTTCCGGATCAGTGTAATGTGGGGGACAAACTTATCATTGTCAAATGGAATCCCCGCTTCTTTTAAAGCTCCACGCAGATCCTTCACATAAGTTTTCAGTTTTTGATTTCCTTTCACTCCCACCCAGATAAGATTTCCAAAGTTTCCCTTTTCCCCAAGGCTTAAACGAAAATTAGGAAGCGGAACCTTTTCCAATACGTTTTTTATCTTTGCCGGATCATCATATTCTCCGATAAAGGCTAGCGTCATATGCAGGTTCTTAGCTGGTACATAATTTCCTTCCACGCCCTGTTTCTTTAAGTCATGCATACAGGCCACCAACGCCTTTTTCATTTCCTCCGACAACTGAATTGCAATAAAAAGTCTCATATCCTTTTCTCCTCTAATAAGTTCAAATTCCTTGAACATCTAACAAAAACTCAAAGACCCAATGCTGCTCCTTTAATAAAAGACGGCATTGCCTGGCTCAGACAATACCGCACATTCCTTCCAATATTCGCACAAGAACTGCCTCCTGCTGTCAAGTTTCCAGGTATAGATATTCATTTGACCGGAGCCATACTTCCAGGAAGCCACTCCTGTACTGCTTTTACACTGACCTTCAATGTCTTGGCTATATTTTCCTCTCACATTCCCATTTCTGAAAGATTTCCTGCAGTTTCCTTTTGGAAGGCTAGTTTTCCTTTTTCTATTCCTTCATTATAAACCTTTTCAGATACATCACACATCTCCTGATAACCTCTTTCCTCACATTTTAAATAATGTACTCTTTTTGAAAGATCATCATGACTCATCTCATTGAGGTTAGTTGTATTAAAATTAGACTAAAACTTCCACGTACAACGACATACTATGCGTGATAAAAAACCAGGGAATTCCTAACTTAAGAAATACTTATTTCAGTCCTCTGCCCTCTCGTCAAGGCTCCAGCCAAAGTCATCATGATAAATCATCTGCCTGGTCATTCCTCCGTCAATACAGATATTTTCCCCTGTAATAAAACCAGCCTTATCCGAACAAAGATACAATACCATATTTGCAATATCCAGCGGATTTCCCACTCGCCCCACTGGCTGCTGAACTGCATCCGGTCCTTCATATTCCTTATAAGACGTATCAATCCAACCGGGAGAAACAGAATTTACTCTTACTTTTCCTGCAAGGCTGACTGCCAGAGCATGTGTCAACGCATGAATTCCCCCTTTTGCCGCTGTGTAGCTCTCTGTCTGTGGCTGACTCATACGGTCACGTGAGGAGGAAATATTCACAATGGCCGCCCCTTTATTAAAATAAGGCAGAAAGAGCTTTGTAAGATAAAAAGGAGCCGTTACTCCCACCCTTAATGCATACTCGAATTCCTCATAAGAGCACTCATTGATTCCTTTCATCAAAGGAAGGGCATTGTGGATCAAATAATCCACCTTTCCATATTCTGCGATCACCTTTTCCACAAAACGATGCAAAATCTCCTTGTCAGCCAAATCTCCTGTAAAATAAGAATTCGGCTGCTTATCTATGATGCAGACTGACGCGCCGTCCTTCTCAAATTCCTGAGCTATACATTTTCCTATCCCCTGTGCGCCTCCTGTAACTACAGCGATTTTATTCTGAAACATGACTTTCCTCCCCGTTCTTTTTCTCCAGAATCACAATGGACATTTTACAGTCATTCAACAGTTCCATCTTTTCTTCCCTTACCTTGTGAAAACCATTTTCTTCATAACTTTTCCAATCTAAAAGGGAAGCTTCTGCATGAATGGTTTCATATATTTTATCAATATTCTTTTCCAACTCCTGTATCATATGTCTTTCGCAGCCCTTTTCCCTATTTTCTGAAAGCATATAAATATCGGCTATCTGATTCTTATCTAAAACAGCGGTTCCTATTATCGCTCCATCAAGCTGATAAATCCAAATCTGCTTTGCCTGGATCATTGCCTGGATTCTCTGTCTTTCATAATACATACAGATAAACTGTATTACTCCGTCCGGATAATATTCAGGATAATCCCGCTGGACGGCTTTATGGATCAGTTTCATCACCTCACGCCAGTTTTCCTTCTTTGCTTTTTTTAATCGTACCTGGGGCTTCTCCTTGGGATTTTCCAGGCTTCTCTGCACACTTGTGATCCGCTCTCTCACTTTTCGGACTTCCTGGTTTTTCCAGTCCTCCAGAATAGGAAGGAACTCCTTATTTTTACTTTTTCGGATCATTTCCAGAACATCCATGACTACCTGTCGGTTTATACTGGACATCTCTGAAAGAATCTCCCTTTTATTTTCTATCACGTTTTCATAGAGTGCCTGATAAATCTCCTGGGCAAAAAAGTCCTCCTCAATCTGCCAGCCCTTCTCAGAAAAAATGAGCATAGGCAGTCTTCCATTATAGCTGATGCGCAGATAATCCTCTTTTATCATCCAGTCCACACGGTAGGAAATCTCCTTCAGTGTAAGTTTTTTATAAAATCCATACGCAGGACAAAGGTCCAGCTTATATTCCAGCACTTTTTTATCCCTGGAGCCCTTTAATAATTTAGTCAGCAGAGTTCTTCCTCCCCTGTCAATCAATTCGTCAGCTCCCCGAAGGATCATTTTAATCTCCTGATCTGAGAGCTCTTGTATATTTCCCGAATCCAATTCATAATTTACTCTCGGGCGTCTTCTCATAAACAAATACCTCCCTGCCGCAATGTATTTATAGTCAATCTATCTTGCCTCCGATAAGTGCTTTCCATCTTTTTGATCAAACTAAAACCTATGCCTTTCTTTTCTTCTTTCCCAAATCGGCCAGCACACCGATTCCCGCCCCGATCACTGTGGGCAAAAGCCAGCCGAAACCAGCCCCAAAGCCCGGCATATTTCTCATTAGAGAGGTAACTACAGGAATAGAGATTCCCTGTTCTTCCAAAACCAAAACTATACTGCTGATTCCGCAAAGCAAGGCCGCCCAAGGGTAGATTTCTGGATATCTCTCAATATATCTGTGTACGCAGGACAATAAGATCAAAAGAATCGCCAAAGGATAAATCGCATTTAAAGCCGGAACAGAAAATTTTAAAATGCCGTCCAGTCCAATATTGGAGATCACCATAGAAATCACTGCAAAAATATACACCCAGCCTCGATAACTTATCTTAGGAAATACAGAATTAAAATATTTTCCGCAGCAGCACAGCAATCCCACACAGGTATTGAAACAAGCTATAACGAAAATAATCCCCAGAAGGACCATTCCTCCCTTTCCAAACAAAAACTGCACCATATCTGTCAAAGTCTCTGTTCCATTAGAGGCCCCTGGAAATCTGCCGCTGGAGCGCATCCCAATAAAAGCAAGCAGACTGTATATAACAAGAAGGACCACTCCGGCGATCCACCCGGCAGAAATCGTTTCCTTTACCACCTGTTTTTCCCGGGTAATCCCCTTTTCCCGAATGTTCATCGCCACAATCATTCCAAAATTCAAGGCAGCAAGTGTATCCATAGTCTGATACCCATCCAAAAAGCCCTGTGCCGCCGCCATATTTTCGTACAGGTTCACCGGCTTTCCAGGGTCTCCGGCTGATTTTAGCAGCGAAGCAATGAAAACCACTCCAATCAGGATCAGCAGGATGGGAGTCAAACGTTTTCCGAGATACTCGGTAAGTTTTTCCGGATGCATGGCAATCCCTGCCGCCAGCACGAAAAATACAATGGAATACGCCAGCCTTGCAGCCCACAGGCTTTCTTCTCCGCTCCAAAAGGGCTGTACTGCAATCGAAAAAGATGTGCTGGACGTCCTGGGAATCGCCAGACAGGGACCGATTGCAAGGTACAAGATCAAAATATAGATAAATGAAAATTTAGGATGCACTCTGGATGTGAGTTTTTCCAGCCCGCCGGATTTCGTAACAGCCAGCACGCCCAATATAGGCAGACAGACCGCACTGACCGCAAATCCTATAAAAGCAAGCCAGGTGCTTTCTCCCGCCTGCGCCCCCAAAAAAGGAGGGAAAATCAAATTTCCAGCTCCGAAAAACATTGAAAATAAAGTAATTCCTACAAGTATTTTATCTTTAAAACGAAATGTGTCCATTTTTTTCTCCTGTATATTCTGTCAGACTGCAAGTATAAAAAAGAGTACTGCTATCTTTCTTCTTCATATTCTTTCCTGCTTTCTATAAATTTAAGAGTGTCAAGTGCTGAAATCGTATGATGTCCATTTCCCAGACGGCAGGAAACAAAAAAGTCCAGCCATTCGTCTGTTATTTTATAAAATTTCAGGTATTTTAAATCTTGGTTCGGTGTATATTCATTGCTCCCATCATAGAGCAACACCACTCCCCTCCATTTTTTAATTTTCATACATAATTTCATTGTTTAAACACTATCATTTAGCAACGATATAGTCAATGCTCTTCTTTATTTTTTATCTGTATACAAAAATTAAGGGGATCCCCCTCAAGCCTCATGGCTTCAAGAGGATTCCCCTCACTTTTTTTACCAAACTTCCGACTCTACCGCCGCTCTTTCGATTCCAAGACCTTTCTGATACCGCTCCATAAATACGTTAAATCCTTCCACGCCCTTAGGCTCTGGATTTAAGGTGCTTCCTTCGTTTCCTGCGAATACCTTTTCATCCAGGAAATGAGCCAGCGTCTCTCCTTCTTCCTTGTTTACAAGGTAAGAAGCAAGAAGGGCGATTCCCCATGCGCCGCCCTCTCCGGCAGTTTCCATTACAGAAACCGGAGCGTTTACCGCGTCTGCAAGGATCTGCTGACCTACGCCTTTTGTTTTAAACAAACCGCCATGGCCTAAAAGACGGTCAACTTTTACATCCTCTTTTTCAAATAACAGATTTAATCCCACTCTCATGGCACCCAGACAGGTATAGAGATTGGTACGCATAAAGTTTGCAAGAGTAAATTTGCTCTCTGGTGAGCGTACGAACAAAGGACGTCCCTCTTCAAATCCGGTCATATGCTCTCCTGAGAAATAGCAGTAGGACAAAAGTCCGCCGCCGTCCACATCGCCTTCCATGGCTTTATTATAAAGTGTGCCAAACAGCTTATTCATATCCACTTCCATACCCATGGCCTCTGCAAACTCTTTAAATACACCTACCCATGCATTCAGGTCAGAGGTACAGTTATTGGAATGTGCCATAGCCACCAGCTCGCCGGATGGCGTCGTCACCATATCGATCTCCTTATATGGCCTGGAAAGTTCCTTTTCCAAAACGATCATGGCAAACACGGAAGTTCCGGCTGATACATTTCCGGTACGAACCTTTACACTGTTTGTAGCTACCATTCCTGTTCCTGCGTCTCCCTCAGGCGGACACATAGGAATACCAGCTTTCAGCTTTCCTGTCACATCCAAAAGTTTGGCGCCTTCTTCTGTCAGATATCCGGCGTCTTCTCCGGCTACCAGCACCTTCGGCATGATATCCCTGAATTTCCACGGGAAGCCATAAGGAGCTACCAGCTCGTCAAACTTCTGGACCATGGTTTCATTATAGTCTTTTGTCTCAATATCAATAGGGAACATGCCCGCAGCATCTCCAATGCCTTCCACTTTTCTTCCAGTCAGCTTCCAGTGCACATAAGCTTCAAGTGTCGCAATATAATCAATGTCCTTTACATGCTCTTCTTTATTCAGGATTGCCTGGTAAAGATGAGCAACACTCCATCTCTGGGGAATGTTATAATTAAACAATTCCATCAGCTTTTCTGAAGCTTCCCCTGTAATATTATTTCTCCAGGTACGGAAAGGTACCAGAAGCTCTCCTTCTTTATTGAAAGGCATATATCCATGCATCATGGCACTGATACCCAATGCGCCTACACTGGTAAGCTCCAGGTCATATTTTTCCTTTACGTCTTTTGCCATATCCTGGTAGCTTCCCTGAAGCCCTTTCCAGATATCCTCCAGGTCATACGTCCAGATTCCATTTACATACTTATTTTCCCAATCATAACTTCCAGACGCGATTGGTGCATTTTTGTCGTCCACCAGAACTGCCTTGATCCTGGTTGATCCGAATTCAATACCCAATGCTGTTTTGTTACTTAATATTGCTACCTTTGCTTCCTTAACACCCATTGTAAAATCCTCCAATAATCTAATACGTAATTTACGTCCGCGCTATTTTCTGAACGCAATTTCATTCCATCGCAGTTCATTTTTAAAATTGCGGATCGTAGTGTCTTTGTCAATGTAGACGGCTTCGATTCCCATAGCGGCTGCCCAGTCTCCCATCTGCTCTGCGCTCAGGTCATAGGAAAATGCCGTATGATGGGCTCCTCCTGCTAAAATCCATGCCTCCGCACCTGTGGCAAGATCCGGCTTGGGGGTCCAGAACGCAGTGCCAACTGGCAGTTTCGGCATAGGTTTTTCTACCTTTTTACACTCTACTTCATTAATGATCAGACGGAAACGGTCGCCGAGGTCTATGAGTGAGGTTGCGATTGCAGGGCCTTCTTTTGAAGTAAATACCAATCTTGCGGGGTCTTCTCTGTCGCCCATGGAAAGAGGGCATACCTTAATGCCAATCTTCCCTTCTGAGACAGAGGGGCATACCTCAAGCATATGGGCCTGCAGGGTTCCTTCCTTGCCAGGAACAAGATTATAAGTATAGTCTTCCATAAAGGAGGTTCCCTTCGCATCCTTGATGCCTGCGGTCATGACCTTCATCAGGCGCACCATTGCAGCCGTCTTCCAATCTCCTTCGCCGCCGAAACCATATCCCTTTTCCATCAGCCTTTGGATGGCAAGGCCTGGAAGCTGTTTCAGTGAGCCAAGATCGCCGAAATGGGTAACGATTGCCTGATAATTTTTCTCCTCCAGGAATCTTTCAAATCCGATCTCAATTCCTGCCTGTACCTCTACATGACGTCTGAAATCTTTTGGATCGCGTCCTTCCAAAAGGATTTCATACTTATTATAATATTCTTCTACCAAAACATCAATATCGCCTTTTTTCACATCCTGCACATATTCCGCGATCTCATTTACCGGATAGGCATCGATCTCCCACCCGAATTTAATCTGTGCCTCTACTTTATCCCCTTCAGTAACTGCAACGTTTCTCATATTGTCAGCCACACGGCATACACGGATATGGCTGCTTTCCATAATGCCGATCGCTGTACGCATCCAGGAGGCAAGGCGCTCCTGCACCTTTTTATCTGCCCAGTGGCCCACGATCACCTTTCTTTCAATGCCCATTCTCGTAACAATATGTCCATACTCTCTTCCGCCATGAGCAGACTGGTTTTCATTCATAAAATCCATATCAATGGTGTCATACGGAATCTCCACGTTAAACTGGGTGTGCAGATGGCAAAGAGGCTTTCTGTATTCTTTCAGTCCCAGAATCCAAGATTTTGCCGGGGAAAAAGTATGCATCCAGGTAATCACGCCAGCACATTCTTCGTCTGCATTTGCCTCGTTAAAGGTTTTGCGGATCACCTCATTTGTGATCAAAGTAGGTTTCCATACCACCTCAAAAGGCAGTACGCCCGACTTATTCAGCTCTTCCACAATAATCCGGGAATGTTCCGCCACCTTCCGTAAGCATTCATCCCCGTAAAGATCCTGGGATCCTGTACAAAACCAAAACTTGTAATTTTTTCCTGTCTGCATGATAATTTCCTCCTTAAATTTTTTTATCTTTTCCTGCAGGAACCTCTGACAATAAGCTCCGGCTGGATCAGTCTCTCTACCTTACTTTCCGCCTCTGGAACATGATTTAATTTCTCCAGGATCAGCTCTGCTGCCATCTCTCCCAGTTTTTCCTGGGGATGGGCGATAGTGGTCAACCCGCAGCCTCTCTGAGCATACAAAGAATTGTCGTACCCGGTAACGGATACATCCTCCGGGATGCGAAGTCCGCTTCCTTCCAGGGCGTCTATGATCTGCACGGCGATTTGGTCGTTATAGCAGACAACCCCGTCGGGCAGGTGTCCGGTCTGCGCCATTCGCCTTGCCATCATTGCCGGCTTTGCCTTACGGTCCTCTGTGTGAAACCAGATCACATCATCCGGATCATAGGCAATCCCCGCCTCCTGCAATGCCCACACGTACCCCTTATGGCGTTCGATCCCCTGAACATCGTCCGCTTTAAAAAAGCCGGCAATCTTCTTATGTCCAAGATCCAGAAGATATTTGGTAACCAGATAGCCCCCTTTTGCGTCGTCCATAAGGATATGGGGCTTATCTGTCATCTCTGTATAAATTCCCTGGATAAAAATATAGGGCAGTCCGTATTGCTCCAGGCTCTGGTACAGATTCCTGTGCCTGCAGATAAGCTGGCTTTTGCTGGGTTCTATGATGAGGCCGTCGATGTCTTTCTGCAAAAGTTCTTCCAGGCATTTTGCCTCTTTTTGCCGGCTGTTTCCTGTATTTTTTAAAATAATGCTGTATCCGTTCTGAGAAAGAACATTGTCCATTCCCTGGATCAGTCTGGGAAAGATATAATCGGAAATATAGGTAGTTACTACAGCGATATTTCCTGTTTTCCTTGTGTGCCGCATTTTTTCAGAACAAAAGGTCCCTTTTCCGTGAAATGCCTCCACATACCCTTCCTGCTCCAGTATCCCAAGGGCTTTGCGTATCGTATGTCTGCTTAGGGAATATCGTTTGGAAAGTATATTTTCTGAGGGAAGTTTTTCACCAGGACGGATATGTCCGGATAATATGTCGTTTTTTATCTGCTCCATTAGCGTATAATATTTCGGCTTTCCAGTTTCTGTCATAATCTCTTCCCTCCTTTTCTTCCATACTATAACTTGTCTGCACGTATGCACAAGTTGTTTTTAATAAACAACACTCCCAAAATTAGAGCGTCATATTTAGGCATATTACACAATTTTTCATACAAAATCATAAAAAGGCAGGAAGACCCTCCTTTCCAGATCCTCCTGCCCAAAGAAAAGCTCCACTACTTCTGGCCGTTTTCTTCCTTCCAGTCCCATTCTTCCTTTCGAGTTCCGTGAACAAGCATCCGGATATTCTCATCCAAATGGGAATTACAAGTCACAAGGGTGAGTATGGGGGAGGAAACCTCCGGCTCAACATTGGTATCGTAAGCAGAACGTTCCTTTAAATACTTCAGCAGCTCCTGAAACTCTGTACTTTTCAGCTTCTGTCCGTAGGAAAAGCTCTCGCTGCCTTCCCTGGCCTGTTCTACAGAAAAAATAAGATAACGGTACTTTTTTTCGGGAGTATAAAGGTAAATATCCGGACACTGCATCAGATATTCCTGATTTTCATACTTATTCAGGTCTGCAAACATCATGTTTCCTTCCATATTGTGTCCATAAAGAAAGCTATGGGACTCCAGAAAACTTTTTTCATTCCGCCAGTCTAAAAATATCGCTCCGAAAGGATCCTCCTCTCCTGTGAAAGAATGTCGGAGATAATAGTCATTATCCTCTCCTTGTACTACCGGATAAGAGACAGCTCCTCCAGGAATTTCAATCCAGCCCACAATCTGCGGATTTACTTCACGCAGTTCCCTCCAGCGTATTCCAAAGGACTCCTCTATTTCTGTCTTTGGGGCAGAAGGCAGCGGTGATACAGAGAAACCCAATTCTGTTTTGTCCGTTTCCGCCACAGGATCCCTTTCCTCTGTCCTTTCTTTTAAACTGGTGTACTCTTCCTGCAGCCCTTCGTATTTTTCCCGGGCCCGCTCATTTTCCAGATGACTTTTCAGAAAAAAACTCCCTGAGTAAAAAAGCAGTCCTGCTGCAGCTCCTATCATCCCCAGTGCCAGGGAACGCAGTATTTTCATTCTTTTTCCTCTCCCTGTTTTTTATTTCTCCGGTAAACAAAGACGCCAAGGCCTAAAAGCAGCGCTCCTGCCCCCGCTATTTTTGCCATATCTTCAAACGGTCTTTCATCCCCTGTCTTTGTACTTCCTGCATAGGAACTTCCCTGATAGCTGCTGCCATAAGAAGAGAGCCCGCTTCCGGAAGAAGGGTAATTGGTGCTTCCCTGATAAATGCCTGTCACTGTTCTTGTAGGGATCGGCGTATTTTTCGGACATTCCGCTGCAGTAGGACGTACTGTAGGCGAAGGAGTCGGTACTTTTGTAGGTGCAGGTGTTCCTGTAGGTGTGGGCGAGGGTATTTTCGTAGGCACAGGCGTAGGTGTATTGGCAGGCGTGGGTGTTTCCGCAGGTGTGGGCGTAGCGACAGGCTCCGCCTGCCCTACCTCAACCTCATGTTCCGTCCTTACCCAGATGGTATCTGCGTAATGTACGGTAGCGTTTGTGTTAAAAAATCTCGGAGATTTCCAGGTCTCTTCTGTCACATCCTCTCTTTTTGCCAGAGCAGAGCGCACTTGTGCCAGATTTACGATACAGTCCTCCCTCTGTGCTTCGGTACGCAGAACTTTAAAAGCAACCGTAATCTCTTTCCCCGGTTCCAGCTCGTCTATAAAAAATGCTGCATAGGTCTTTCCGTCTAAAGTAAGAAGTTCCCCTTCCACTTCCCCAAAGGAATCAAATTTTACATGGTCAGGCAGCGCATCCTTGATCATAATGTTTTCCCTCTCCTCATTGGAAGTATTCTTTACAGTAATAGAATAAGTAATCGCCTCACCTTCTGCTACTATAGTTCCGGAAGGCGGATCAGAGGTTTTAAAAGCAGTCAGCCCATCTCCCACTGACACAGGATCCGATGGTTTCTCTTCTTCCGGTTTCAGGTTATCTGCAGTTGCCATCGCCACATTTAAGACTTCCCCTCCTTCTGTTTTCCCGGAAAATTCCACCTGATATTCTACAAGAAGATATTCCTGGTAGGAAAGCGACATTCCAGTATGGATGGTATAACCTTCCTTTGTAGCTTCTATTTCTGGTTTATCCAGTTCTACTCCTTTTTGGTCGTACAGTTTCACGCTGTCTTTTACGATTTGTCCGTTCTCATTTTTAAGGATATCTCTTAATACTACATTCCTTGCCACTGCATCCTTTTCCGTCTGGGTCACTTTTACCTGATAGTTTCCCGTCTCGCCAGGAAGATACGTTTCCTTATCCGACTGCTTCTCTATAGAAAGAGCCGGACGGATATCGCCCACAAACACCTCGTGTTCCGTAATCTCCTCCGGAGTGTTGTCTCCCTTTGCCCATGCCCGGTTGATTACAGAAACATTGTCAAGCTGGGGACTTTCAAAAAGAACGTTATAGAAAACTTCCAGTTTGTCTGCATCTGTAAGATTCGTTCCTGTAACAATTCGAAAACCGCCGGGAGACGCTTCCACTGCCGCATCTTTTAAAACCTCTGCATTTTTCTTGATCAGAATACTCTCCGGCAAAAGAACTGCTCCGGCATGACTTAATGCATCTTCAATCACCACATTTTCTGCGGTGACATCTTCTCTAAGCTGCCGTACTGTAAGTTTATAATAGCCTGTTTCTCCTACATGGTATTCTTTTTGATCCGATTCTTTTACAATATCCAGAATCGGGCTATGTATTTCCACTGTCTCATCATCTTCTGCGGGGTACCCTTCGTCACTGTTTACAACCGCAATATTATGAACCGTCTGTCCGGCAAGGTTTTCGTCTATGACTGCCGCCTGGAACTCTACGATCATCTCTTTTTGGGCAGTCAGTTCCAAAGGATTTTGAAGAACCTGTGCAAAGGCGCCTCCTCCCTCACCATCATAGACATTATAGTTCTCTTCGCTTACCAACGGTCTTCCTGTAAGTACACGGAAGGTATTGTCCTCATTCGCTTCCACTCCAGCATCCGTCAGATCCCCGTTTTCATCCAAAAGGACAATGGAATCTTTTAAAAGCCTTACACCTGCCGTTTCAAATACATCGCTTACAGTAACATTTCTCGCCACGCAGCCCGGCTGTTCCTGCCGCACCCGTATACGGTAAGTAGCGATATCCCCGTATTTATACGCGGGCTTGTCTGCCGTCTTTTCCACCTTTAATACAGGTGTATTTATCCATATCTTGGAGGTATCCTTTACTTCTGCCCCGTTTAATGCGGAGGCCTTTGCCGTATTAATGACTTCCCAGCCGTTTAATTCTTCTGTTACTGTACAGCGAAAAACAATGGATACCGGTGTTTGGTAGGGAAGATCCGATACCGTAAGTACCCAGCCGGTTCCCTGTCTGGTAAGCTGGTATTCCACAGGCTTTTCCTCTACCTCATTATAATTTTCCGGGTCCAGTTGGTTTCCCATATCATCTGTTCCCGGAACAGGATTTAAGATCACTTGAGGAATCCCCGATACTGTAAGTGCTCCTTCCTCAGCATCCAGCATCAGTCCTTCTGGAAGGGATAGGTCGCTGACAATGAGATCCCTGGCTATGGAGCCTTTCTGCAGATTATTGACTACGACTTCATATTCTACCTGTTCTCCTACGCGAAATTCATTGGCAGCCCTTCCGTCTCCCAGCTCCAGATAGTGGTTACGGATATTCTTTTCAATAGAAAGGACCGCAGTATTTACATACACCTCTGTATCATCTGTTTCCTCGGGAGCATTTTCCGCCTGGACAGCCGCCGCATTTATACTTTCCATACCATTCACTGCCTCTGTGGCTGTACAGGAAAACCGGATGGTCACCGGCGTATCTGCGGGAAGGTCCGAAAGGTTCAGCCTCCATCCATTTCCTTCCGGAAGAAATTCCCAGGTTACCTGTTTCGCAACAGTCTCCTGATACAATTGGGGATTTAACTGACTTTGGGGATCTTTTGTTCCTTCTACCGGATCCTGGATAGTCTCCGGAATCCCCTCCACCGTCACTCCATCCAAAGAGTTCAGGGCAAGTCCTGCGGGCATGGACGTATCCCAGATAGTAACATTCCTGGCTATTGTACCAGGAAACTGATTTCTCACCACCACCTGATACTCCACATTTTCTCCCACCTGCCATTCATAATGATCTGCCGTCTTTTCTATCCAGAAAGAACCGGTATTCACATATGCCTCCGCTTCGTCCGCTTTTTCCACAGCATTTTCTGCCTGGACGGAAGCGACGTTTACATTCTCCCGTCCGTTACAGGCCTCCGCAGCCGTACAATGAAATAATATGGTAACAGGATGACTATAAGGAAGATAAGAGGAATAAAAGCTCCATCCGGACTCGTCTGCATCCAGGGCGGATGCCACCTGGCGCACTTCCGTGTTCTGCCCGGTCTTTTTATCCGGAACAGGATACTCTACTTGCTGGGGTACATTCAGTACCTCCACAGAAGCGGTTCCCCCTGAGAGTACCAGCCCTTCCGGCAGTCCTATATCTGAAATCCTGACTTCTTTTGCAATAGTTCCCGGCGCTGTGTTCGTAACAACTACCCGGTAACTTACCTGATCTCCCACACGCCACTCATATTTGTCCGCTGTTTTTTCGATCTGAAGTTCCGGCGTATTAGGCCAGACCTCCGCCATATCCTTCACTTCCTTAGGTTCTCCTGTCCGTTCCTCTATATAGTTTTCCGCCCGTGCTGCTGCGGTATTGGTCCATTCCTGTCCGTTTCCTTCGGCTGTGGCCACGCAGCGGAAGGTGACCTGTATACTCTCATCGTACTGCAGCAAGGGGCAGGTCACCCGCCATCCATTCTGTCCCTCTTTAGAGATCACACAATGTTCCACTCCCGGGGTACTTTCCACAAAATACTGTCCATCCACCAGAGAAAGGCAGGAGGGAAGGGAAAGGTCCTCCACCACCGTATTGATTGCCCAGGCATTTGGCTTTTTCTGGGTTACTTTCACCGTATAATCTACCGAATCTCCCACATTCCATTCATATTTCGATGCTTTCTTTTCCACTACCAGATCCGGCACAATCTTCCCCGTCACCCATACGGTTTCTGTGGTCATAGTACCGCCTTTTCCATTTTCCCTCACATAGGTCAGATCCGCATTGTTGGGAATACGGAAAGTATATCCGTCCGGATCCAGAAAATCAGACACATCTGCGCCTTCCTTGCGGTGAACACGCAAATAGAAGGTGTAAACCTGATTATCTGTAAAGCTCTCTTCCTTTAAAAATTCCTCTTTCGCCGCGCAGGTGACAGTCTGTCCATCAATGCTTATGTGAAATTGCCCCGTCACCTCTTCCCCCAGATCATTTTTCACGATTACCTTTGAGGTTCCGTCAATAGCCAGACAATCTTTTAAGGTATCCTGTACCACAAAGGAAGATAAATGGTTCGGTGTAACCTCCGCCTGGATCATGTATTGAAATTCATCGAACCCATAGATGGGATAAGCATTTTCCTGATCCGTTACAATCCCCTCTTCCCAGGTACTGCCGGATGGGCCGACTCTTTTCTCCGGTTCCTTCTCCATTGCGATCCCGCCGAAACAGTATGAGGTAAAATCAAAATAAGCATGACCGCGCACAATCTTTCCTCCATAATAATTCGGACAATAACTATTCCCGTCTTCATCTACATAAGTATTGCGCAAAAGTCTCGCCCAGTTTTCTTCCGAACCTCTCTTAGCGATTCCATCCTCCCGCTCCTTATCCCATCGGTCCAGCCGGCTTTGGTGGTGGAAACTAAAATGAATGGTGTCCGTATCATAAAGCATGTTCACCCAGCCGGATTTATCCGAAATTTCCAAAGATCCATCCCCAGCCTGTACATATGTACCGTCTACTTCAAGAAAACGGTTTCCCTTTAAAATATATACATTTTCCAAATTACTGTCTTCGGGTATGGAAATGCCCTGTCCGGCATCTAAATCCCGGGCAGTGCCATGTCCGCTGATGGAAAGAGGCTCATCCGTCCCATGCTTATAAAACTGGTACCGTACTTTTACAGAACCGATGCAGTAAGTAGCAATGGCAATCGCCTCTTTTCCAAAACCTACCACAGGCTGACCCATTCCGTTCTCCCAGTCGTAGCCGTCTCCTGTGTCTTCCTTGGGATCTTTCCACAAATGAAATTTGTAATATGGGGTAAACATATCGTAGCGGGATTCTGCCCCTGTCACCCCTATGACACTTAGTTTAAGGTCTACAATATTTCCCTCTCCGTCTTTTCCCACGTTGTTATAGCGGACGCCTGCGCTTCCCGGCGTGTAACTTCCCGTCATCCGCTTAGTATATACCCGCAGGGTATTTCTTCCGTGATTGGTAAGCGCCTCTACGTCCTGATTATCACAGCCGAAGGGCTCTACCGTGGTAACGCCCTTTTGGAATTTTACATTGAAGCGGTATTTATAATCCATAATATGATTTTCATCCCACTCCTCAATGGCTGTAACAGCAGCCTTAGTACTGACCGGCGGCAAAAGGCCAAAAACCGCCTGTACCAGAAACAGCGCTGCAAGCAAACCTGCTCCCAGACTTTTTAACATTTTCTTTTTTCTCTTCATGTGTTTCTCCTTTCAAAATTTTTATTTCCTGCCGCAGACAGGTATTCGTGAGTGGAATTAATAAACAGAATATTTTGAACAGAATTTAGATTTTTATTTGGATTTTTACGCGTTTAAACTTGGAATATAAATCTTATATGAATTGGAATTAATAGAAAAATTTTGATCCCCGGCGCCTTTTTCACAGGCACCGGGATAAGATATTTTAAGATTTTTTTAAAATAGAAATTATAAATGCAACCGCGAGCACCACCAGGAAAATCGGGATAAGTACACCTGCGATCACTAAAATGATAATAATAGCAAGGGCTGCCAGAAGAATCACTGCGGCTTTTCCATACCAGGAAGATAAATCCAGTTTGCGGATATGCGTTTTTCTGAATTGCTTTTTTCTTTCCTGGGGCTGGCTGTATTCCTGATATTCTTCATAGTAGCTCTGTCCCCCGTCTGTATCCAGCAGGGTCTTCGCGATCAGCCTGGGGTCGCCAAGCTCCGTAAGAATCTCTTCCTCACTTCTTCCGTTTCTTATTTGCCTTTCGATATAATCCTGATAATACCGCATATGAGCGGCTATCTTTCCCTCCTGCATATTACCGGAAAGCGCCTCTCTGAGCGTCTCTAGGAATTCAGCTTTGTGCATAGCCTGCAGTCTCCCCATTATCCTCTTCTTTTTACTATATCCTGCACACTCTGGAAGCACTGTATCAGCCCTGTGCAGGATGCAGCTTTGTGTTCTCTATTCTAACATACTTTCTCCAGATAGCAACCGTTCTAATTATAAAATTTTTATGAAAAGAATAAATAGAATAAATATTGATAAAAGCTTGACAATTTTTTCAAAAAATGTTAGGATAAACACGTTAAATGAAAAAGTCTTTGGTTACTGACGGAAGAAGTGGAGTGAACCACAAGGGAATCAAAGACTTGTGAAAAGCCGACCGTCTGGGCAGTATTTGAATCAGTCAAATGCTGTCCTTTTTTGTTCTTTTCCGAAAATATATAAAATACGGTCGATGCCAAATCCAAGGAGGTAATTTTTATGGGATTCAAAACAGACATTGAGATCGCACAGGAGTGCGAGATGCTGCCGATCACCGAGATTGCAGCAAAGGCAGGTATTGATGACAAATACCTGGAGCAGTACGGAAAGTACAAAGCAAAAATCGATTATAATC
>CALIZJ010000032.1 GCA_938028845.1 uncultured Blautia sp. | reverse complement strand
TATACTGGTTATAGCTTATCCTGCCCTGGATCATATACTCCCCATGGTACCGCTGTAGCATGTAGCGCAGGACCATGGTAATTCCATCTGCATAAGCTTTTTGCTTTGCTTCGTTAACATCCTCCTTTTTCCGCTGCTTCTTGAGCAGCACTCCCACCCACCCGATCAAAGCCGTGGCCACGATGGGAAGGAGGATGTAGTAGGTCTGTAATATTACCTCCATTTTTTCTCCCGCTTCCTCCTGCCTTTTAGGAAATAAAAAAAGAGCCCTGCAAGCCCCTTTATAAATCCTGCTTTATTTGTTCGTACTCCTCTGCTTTCCTCATGGCCTCGCATAGCTCCGGGTTCTCCATCGCCTCTATCCCTAAAAGAGTCATCAGACATGATATCTCCTCATGCTGTCTCTGTGCAAGGTTTTTAAAAAGCAAGAGTAGCTCATCCTGCTTCGCTGATATCTCCGTATACAGGTCGGGCAGTTCCATTAATCTATCGCCGTAGATCATACGATCTCAGATACGATTTCCTGTACGACAGACTTCAGGTTAAAAAGCTCCGGCACATCTTCTACGGTATAGATCCCGGCAAGGATCAGGGATACCCAGGATTTCACTAAACTGCTATTCTTTGTAAACTTCATAATCTTTCTTCCTCCTATTCATTTTTGGAAATAATTTCTTCAACAACATCTTTCAAGTTACTCAGATCCGGAACATCATCTATTGTATAGATTGCATTCGGACCAGTGATCAGCCGTACCCAAGCCTGAACCAACGGGCTATTTTTATTAAACACCGTTCTCACCTCCTTCCTACATCATAACCTGAGCGATGAGAAGCGACAGCTCTGCAATCGCCATATCATTATTAAGCTGCATAGCCTGCAGCTTCTCATCTACCGTCTGTTCTTTCTGGGGCTGGTAGTCCATCCATGCCCCCGGATCGGCGCGGATCTCTTCCTCATCGATCAGGGATGCCTTTTCCCGGAATAGGCAGAAATCGTATTCCCACATCTGCATAGGAGCTCCGTCTCCCTCTCCGCTTTCAACGGTAATCTCCCGTTCGTTCAGGCACAGCGTTACGTCCACCATCCCACCATTAACCGGCTGCCATCTTACCTCAGGCTGCCTGTCCATAAACACTTCGCTTCGCATCTTCGCTTATCCTCCTTTTTGCAGCTCTAAAAACTTTCACTATGTTATATTTTTCTTTCACATACGCTGAATCTGTATGCTTAAAATAGCCGTAATAGCTGGCGCATTTCTGCGCTGTTTTTAAAGGCATCCTGGTCCCGTCCATCATGCAGCGCCAGGCAACAGCATATGCTCTTCTCGCCCTAATAAACGTCTTCGCGCGTATCTCAGTATGGTCCCTGTATATCAGCCACCCCATCATGTCGATAGGCTTTCCACGTCTTACGGCTTTGTCCTTTTCGCGATAGCCACTGTAGGCTTTTGACGTTTCCTTTTTCTTCATGTAGTCGATCGGGAAGAGATCCCAGTTCGGCTTTATAACAAGGCCGTATTCTTTTAGTAAGTGTTTCTCCAAAGCCCGGGCGGCCATTTTCACATCGGCTTTCCGGGCTCCGACAATCAAGATGTCGTCCATATAGAATATAGCAAAATATACCAGTCGCCTGCTTTCTACAGTTCCATCTTTCTTCTTTCTGGTCTTGTGCAGCCCAAGAATGTATCTTAGGGCTCTTGCAAGATAATAATTGCAAAGGGATTGCGATAGGCCAGATCCTATATTCAAGCCCTGTTTGTAGGTGTCGATCAGGTAAAATACCAGATAAAGAAGCGTCTCATTCTTTACGTCCCGCTCCAGCATACGCTTCAGACGCCGGATATCGATGGACGGATAGCACTTCCGTACATCGCCTTTCCATCCGTATCTGGACAGCTTATAGTGTTTCCGGATATGCTTCTCAATAGCCTTCTTCCCTCCAAGCTGCCCTTTCCCTTTTATGGATGCGTATTGGTGGTATCCAAGCTTTCGCCTTAAAAGCTCGTCCAGTCCCTCGTAGGCAACTTCGTCAAGGATAAGCTGCTTCACGGATTCAATTCCTATCTCTCTTACCTTTCCGGATATGCCATCGTGCCGGAGCTCATATCGTATCGGTTTCGTGGTCAGGGATCTTGTCTCAATTTCATGCCGAAGGGATTCAGCTTGCGTCCGGATCATCCCGGAGATCAGCATTTTTCTGTTTTCCGGTGTCCTTAATATTCCAGATATTATCTTTATACTCACAAACATTGTGCATCCGGAAAAATATTTTGCGACATCCTTCCTCCTCCATTTATCATCCAAAGCTTCATAAGTGGCTTTTTCGATAAATCCAGGAGCTAAGATATCTACATTTTTACAACATTTCTTCATAATCGGGCTTTTTCCTTTCTGTGTGTATCAGGGACGTTCGGTTGTCTACTAGCCCCGACCGGCAGCGCGCCTGCCGATCTCCCTTGCCGCTTTGCTGTCGCGGCGAAGGGATGGCCCTTTAACACGTATTTCGGGCAGTGCCCAAGCATGCTATTTTCAAATAGCAAGGGCCTCTTCGGCCGGCTTACGGGATCAAGATTTGTTTTTTCATCACAGAAATTGTGGCCAGGATGTTCCAGTTCGCATTACTCAGGGCATTGTTGCCATTCACGTACGACGCGCCGCAGATCGAGCCGTTGCTCAAATTGCCGCGCCGAAGGAGCTCCCGGATCCCGCAAGTCCTTAAAATAATTGGGCCGGCTTACGCCGGCACTGATTTGTACTATAAAATTTTCCTTTGCATTTATGCAAGTTTTCTTCCGCTGTAGTTTATAAGGGGACATCCCCTCTGGGCGCTACGCCGCCCATTCACCCCGTATGGCGTTGGGAGAAAGGGTGGCCAGGAAGTTCCAGTTCGCACTACTCAGGGCAGAGTGGCCACGCACGCACGACGCGCCGCAGAACGAGCCGTCGCTCAAACCGCCGCGCCGAAGGAGCTCCCGGCCTGATTTCTGGCCTGCTGCAGGTACTGTTCCAGTATTCCAAGCATCTCCCCAGTAAGTAGAGCTTCCTCCTCCCCATTCTACCGGCAGCATGATTCCTTTTCCAAAATCAGCTTTCTGGTCTTTAATGTATTGCCAGCTATTGTTTGTCTGTGGGAAAGTACCAACTTTTTCGTAGCTGGATATGATCGTATCCAAGTTCGTTGTCAGGTCTCTGCTGTCGTTATTTTTGTAATATGTACAGGTTGTGTTTCCTTCTGCATCCGTTTCGATAATGTGCAGCGAATTTCCACTTACAACCCATCCGCCCTGAAGGATCTCGATTTCATTTATTTTACAGATGCACTTGCTGTCTGTGTTGGATACAGGGCTTCCGTCATATCCCTTCACGGCATCCGTGGATCCGGTCCGCCAGAACATAGTAGATACATAGCAATCGGTTGTAGTCGTAATAGGGTTTTCTACATCGAGATATACTGCACTGTTTGTATCATCCAAAGCCTCAATAGCGGTAATCATTGCACTATCGGCAACATTGTGCATATAGTCATAATTTCTATCCAGGCTTTCGTTTTCTCCAGGATCACCTATGCTTATGCAGGATCCGACCACAAGGGTATTCGCCTGTGCAGTGGTAATTATTACCCTCTTCACGTTTGCCTCTGCAACAGCGACTTTGTACTGGTAATAATAAGAGGTACATCCCTTCATTACTTCCTGGATACTTTTGGTTCCATACTTTATCATCGTTAGTGCCTGAATCCAGCATGCGTCGGCATCTGTCTCAAAGCAATAAGCAGAACCCTGTTTTCTGGCATAAGCATAATTTGCAAACGAGGCCTTCTTTCTTACGGGGTTTCCGTTTGTCACGTATGGAATTCCCTCTATCTCTACAGCTAGCCCTTTCGGATGGATCATCCATCCCTGAACAGTGCCATCCGGACGTACACACTCAGACATTGGGCGGTATCCTTCTTCCTCTCTGGGGAGCATGGACCAGTGATGCAGCCACCCATTGTCTTCCGCGTTCCTCTCTTTTTTGTAGTAAAGCCCCATGTTCATAACGCCACGGTTAACTTTTCCCGTCTTTTTATATCCAGGCATTCCTTCAATGGCTGTAATCTTCTGGTTTCCATTTTCATCCAATGTCCAGTTCACATTTACCGGCTTAAAGGCTTCGAGGGTGCCAATCTGATCCACTCCAGCCGTTTCATTAGTCGATGGTGTGCAGGTAAGCCCTTCCAGGCCATCCAATCGGTTCACGGCACAGCTCTGTGTCACATCTGCGTCCAGTTCTTCTACGGTATAGATATCCCTGCCTCTTCTCATGGCGTAATATCTTTCGATTGCGCTTTCCAGTGTCCCACCGGCAGCATTCAAGGCCGCAATCTGATCTGCCGCAGTATCATTCACATTTTCAACCTGCTGCTCTCCCTGGGATTTCACCGCATTTATCTGCTCTGTACCTGTGGCGA
>CALIZJ010000031.1 GCA_938028845.1 uncultured Blautia sp. | reverse complement strand
GTGTAAAGTATGAAAAAGATACGAAAGGAGAGGGTTTTATGAAGAGGAAAAGGTTACTGCCAGTCCTGCTTGCCGGGATCATGTGTTTAGGAATGGGGGATATGGCCTTCGCCGGAGAGTTACAGTATAAGGAAGGGGCCATTGAAGTCTTTGAGAGTACAGAAAGCCTGCCTATGACAGAGAGCAAAGAATCAGAAGGAATACAGCAGGCTGCGGATCAAACAGGAAGCGTGTCTGTACCGTTACAGGGGGAAGAAGGCATAACGCCGGGAGAAGAAAGCTTTACCGATGGCCCTTCGGGACAGCCGGAAGTTTTTTCCGCCGAAGGCGGGGAGATTTTTTCATCAGAAAGTGAAGATATGGAAGGAACCGAAGGGCTGGAGTATGAGTACATAGAGGAGACGGACAGCTACCGGGTGGTAAAGGGAGTGGACCAGGAAAAAGTTATCTTGCCTGTTCAATATCAAGGAAAACTTATCACAGAAATAGGGCAGAAGGCTTTTGATGGATGTACAAACTTAAAGACGATTTATATTCAATCTGCATACGAACCCTTTACCATACAGGAATATGCCTTTAACAATTGTACCAGTCTGGAACAAGTATGGACAGGATGTGCAATAAATATAGAAAGTAAAGCTTTTTATAACTGCCCTAAATTGTATCATATATGGGGGTTAGCTCAGCCTTATCAAAGTTCCTGCCATATCGCTGAAGATGCATTTGTTATGGATGCAAAAGTTGTGGTTAGTTGTCTTGGGGGATTACAGCAGCCGGAAGATGAAAGATATCTGGTCTACGATCCGGAAAATGACGATTATATTACCCGGCTTGCCGGAGTAGATTATTTAAAAGTAGATGCCCCATTTTCTTTAAGAGCTGTCAATTATGATAATTCAAGAGAAAAAGTTTCAGTGGAAACAGGCGTTCATTCAATTTGGCGCAGGGCATTTGAAGGTTCGGAAACGTTAAAAGAAATCGACTTAGATTCTGGAGGATTAGTGTCAATTGAGTCAAAGGCTTTTGCGGGATGTGTAAACCTTGAAAAGGCAGTTGTTCCAGAAACGGTTAAGGAAATAGCGGATGATGCCTTTGAAGATTGTAATAAACTGACAGTTTATGTAAAAAAAGGCTCTTATGCGGAGCAGTATGCGAAAGAGCATAGCATCCATTATATTTATATACCAGCTGCTCCGGAAATCCAGAAGGTGACCGTCAACAAAAACATGATCACTGTACAATTCAGTGAATTTACTGGGGATATGTATTACTGTATTCTTGGGACTGGGATAAATGAAGCCGGTGCACCGGTCCGTTCAGGAAATAACGGAAGGATTGCCATAAGCCAGACAGGAAATAAGGTAGTGTTCCGGAATGTAAACAAGGGGACCTATTATATCGGGGCAAGGGCACTGAGCCTTGCCGGTAAGGAAAAGAGCTACAGCGGATGGTCAAAGCTTAGGAAGGTGCGGATCACAGCGGATACCCCAAAGCGGCCGGAGATAGCTTCCGTCAGCCAGACAGGGAACACGCTCCGCGTAACCCCTCGGATCCGGGACGGGGCAGATGGATATATCCTTATGGTATCCAGAGGGACGACGAAAAATGACAGTTCTACAGCCGCTGCAGCAGTCCCGGATTCGAAGAAAAAGGCAGCATCCATTACAAAGGGGGACCGCAAAGCAGCAACCATAAAAAATATAAAGGCAGGGACCTATTATATAGGGATCCAGTCTTTCAACCACAGCGACGGGAGCAGGATTTATAGCCAGTGGTCGCCACTGAAAAAGATCACAGTCAGATAACTTTAATGGAAAGCAGGGAAATAGGACCCCTGCTTTTCTTATGCCTGAAAATATCTGTTTTGACCTGCCTGTTGAAATAGATATAGAAAGATGAATCAGAAGTGAAAACGATACGATATAAAAGTATAGGATGAAACAATGAGCGGTGTACGTGTGAGTAAAGGAGGTGAACGACTGTGAAATCTAAAATACTTGCTGCTATAAGTGTCATGGGCAGTACTGTAGACTCTTTGTTTGGAGGGTGGGATACCGCATTGCAGACTCTGCTTATCTTTATGGCGGTGGACTGGTTTACGGGCGGTATTTTACTTCCCGCTGTTTTTGGGAAAAGCCCCAAATCCCAAAATGGAGCATTAGAAAGCCGGGCTGGTTTCAAAGGGCTATGCCGAAAAGCAATGATACTATTTTATGTATTAATTGCAGCAAGCTTAGATAAACTAACAGGTACAGATTACTTACGTGATGCGGTGTGCATCGGATTTATTGCAAATGAAGGTTTGTCTATCGTAGAAAACGCTGGACTAATGGGTGTCCCGCTTCCGGAGAAACTAAAAAAGAGCATTGATGTGCTGAAAACAAAATCTGAAGACAAGGTAGATGGAGAATAGGAGGAGGTGCAAAACATGGTTTTAAATACAACCTATCTCTCACAAAAGAACAGCTATGGAGGGAACAGTCCGGAATATATCGTGATACATAATACCGATAACTATAGCACTGGCGCGGACGCAAAGACTCATGCAATGGCACAGTATAAGGGGAATTTTGTGGATATGTCAGCCCATGTATATGTGGATGACAAAGAAGCTTACCAGACCCTGCTCTATAACAGAGGGGCGTGGCA
>CALIZJ010000030.1 GCA_938028845.1 uncultured Blautia sp. | reverse complement strand
CTCCTTCCCTTTCAAATCTTTCGGTTTCCTTTTATACATAGGGCTTCTGCTCACATTGGAGGTCACCAGATCCTCTATGGGATCTACATTGCCAAAATTATAACGGATCGTGCCCTTTTTGGCATATTTCGTTGTACATATTCTAGAGTCCAGCAAGGTTTTCAGCCGTTCATATTTATCCTGGAAGATTAAGCAAAGAATCATATATATTTTAGAGCGCTGGTATTTGTCTTCGATATATTTTTCTTCATTTACGCCGTATTTTTCACTCATTTTAAAAGATTCTGGACAAGCCCTCCTTATTTCTTCCAGATTTGTATTGTTTGACCTTTTTTTGCAGAATTCATCCATATGTTTTAAAGCCAACTTTATCTTGTCATTTTTCACATCTTCATCCAGCAAATTCCTTATTTCTTCATCAGACAATATTTCCTTTAACAGTATGCTTTCTTCTTCCCGGAGCATACCCTGTGTTTTCAGCTCATGTATACATTTTATCCACTCTGTATATTCCGATTTTTTATTCGCCAGCTCTTTCAATCTAACCCCTCCTCTTCTTCCAGAATGGATACTGCTCAGATGGTATCATAAGTTATAGCTTGTCCCGTCAGCACAATCCATATCACCTTAATCGTCATTCACATAATCTTTTCGTAAAACCTTTCCATATTTATTTTTTCTATAATAAACTATCAGCACAATAAGCCTGATAATCTCTGTTATTACACAAAAGGAGCCCCAATATAAAATTACCAGCACCCCCTCTCCTGTCCATAATTCCCTTGGAGGAAACAAATTACACCGGAGCTTTATGTAGAATATATATGGCCACCCAAAAAGAGCAACAAGACAGCAGCCCAGGCCTAAAACATAATTAAACAAAAGCCACACGCGATTATTATATTTATTCAGGATTATATTAATATAACTGGATAAAATTATCCCTGTGATTATTACTAATAAATTTATCCATATACTATATACTCCTAGTTTTGAACATAAAAAATCAAAAATTATCCAGGCAATGACTCCTCTAAATAATCCTTCTAGCCATGAAATTCTATATCTGTTCATGCAAATCCCCTTAAAAGTATATAAACTATACGCAAAACCGCTCTTGCTTTTACGCTCTATTATTTTTCATCCATGATCAATCAGCTTATCACTGAGACCGAAGGCGCAGTTACCTCTTATCCCTTTCCTAAGATTTCTTCTTCCGCATTTCATGCCAGCATAAGGCTTTTAAATATCAGGACATACCGGCTTTCTCCATCTCCCTGCATCCTTACCCGTATCCTTTTTTTCTTTCTCCGATAATTCAAATAGATGTCCATCCCAAACAGAAGGCCTGAATCCATCTCCTATCCAAGTACTGACAGAATATCCATAAATATATCCATCTGTATCTATTCTGAATTCATAAATATTCTTATCTCT
>CALIZJ010000029.1 GCA_938028845.1 uncultured Blautia sp. | reverse complement strand
GTTCAAGGTAAGCCCTGTCACATCTTCTCCCACAGAAAAGAAAGACACATATTTTCCAAACTGCTCTTCTTTATTTAAAACGCTTCCGCTTGGGATAAGGCAGATATAGTTATTGGCGTCTGCTATGGCCACCTTCACGCCTCTCTCCTTTCCAAGAACCAGAAGGCCTAAGTTTGCCATAAAGTGATCCATCCTGGTTCCCGTAGCTCCTAAAAGAAGAATCTCTTTCGCACCTTTGTCAATGGCCAGATTCATCGCTGACTGGGTATCCGAATCGTCCTTTTCCGGCTGCAGGGAAATAATTTCTATTTCCCTGTGCTGTCTTAGATATTCTTTTCCCTTTTCTGAAAGGCTGTCAAAATCTCCCACTGCAGTCTCCGGAACAAATTCTGTGTCCATAAAAAATTCCACTCCACGGTCCGCAGCTAAAAGGTGCGGCTTTACATCTGGATTTTTATGCATTTGTTTTTTTAAAAAATCGAGGGCAAAATCTTTTTGGATATTGCCCCCGCTTACAATTATCGTATCAACCATAAGATTTCCTATTCGACCTCTTCGCTGATTTTCTGAATTTTATCTATGATCTCTCTTGCATTGGATTCCAGATCTCCCCGGAATACATAGGAACCAGCCACCAAAAGGTTTGCCCCTGCTTCTATCACAGTCTTTAGAGTATCGTCATTGATCCCGCCGTCTACCTGGATGTTTACATCCAGATCTTCTTTATCGATCAGTTCCCTAAGCTCCTGAATTTTTTCCGTACAGTCCTCAATGTATTTCTGTCCGCCAAAGCCCGGCTGTACAGTCATTACCAAAACGGTATCCACATCTTCTAAAAAATGGCTGATATCATTTACCGGTGTAGCCGGCTTAATGGATATCCCAGCCTCCACACCAGCATCACGGATCAGCTCAATGGCACGCTCCAAATCCTCACAGGCTTCCGCATGTACGGTAATAGAATCCGCTCCGCAGTCTGCAAAGTCTTTTATATATCTTTCCGGAGCACTTACCATCAAATGTACGTCAAAAAACAGATTCGACTCCTTACGGATGGATTTTATCACCGGCATACCGAAAGAAATGCTGGGAACAAAATCCCCATCCATCACATCAATATGGAGCCATTTTACACCGGCACGCTCCAGTGCCTTGATCTGTTCGCCCAAACGGTTAAAATCTGCTGATAATATCGAAGGGCACAACTGATATTCCATTTAATATCTCCTTTTCTCTTTTAATTCCTCATATAGGCCTAAATAATCTTCATACCGAAGACGGCTGATCTCATTTTTTTCCAATGCGTCTTTAACAGCACATCCCGGCTCGTGAATATGCACACAGCCCTGAAAACGGCACTGTTCCTCGTATTTTTGAAATTCCCTGAAATAATTTTTTAATTCCTGTTCTTCCATATCAGTAAGATACAGGGAAGAAAATCCGGGAGTATCCATAAGATACGTATCCTTGCCGATAGGAATCACCTGGGAATGACGGGTAGTATGGCGTCCTCTTTTCAGCTTTCTGCTGATCTCCCCGGTCTCCATCTGTATTTCTCCCTGCAGGGAATTCGTCAGAGAGGATTTCCCTACCCCGGAAGGGCCGGCCACTACGGTTGTCTTTCCCCGCAGGGCATCCTGTATTTCCTCCAGTCCTTCCTGGTTTACTGTACTTGAAAGGATCACCTGATACCCACAGTTCCGGTATGTTTCACATATGTCTGCAGTCTCTTCTTCCTTGGCAAGATCTTTTTTGTTAAAACAGATCTTAACGGGAAGTCCTGCCTGCTCCATCATAACAAGAAAACGGTCCAAAAGCATAAAATTCGGTTTCGGGTCTTCCAGGGCAAAAATCACAAATGCCTGGTCTACGTTTGCCACAGCAGGACGGATAAGGGAATTTTTCCGGGGAAGGATGCGGATCAGGCTGCCTTCCTTATCCTTTTCATGAAGAACCTGAATCTCCACATCATCTCCCACCAAAGGTTTCTGGTTATCCTTTCTGAAAATCCCTTTCGCCTTACATGCATAGGTTTCTCCATCCTCTGCATACACGTAATAAAATCCGGCAATTCCTTTTATAATCTTTCCAAGCATAAATTACTCCACTTTTTCAAAGGTTATGGTGTAATTTCCTAACTTCTGGTACTGGTTGTCAATCTTTTCGTAGAGGACGATCGTTCCCTCTGCCACGCCGGGCGCGCCTGTAATATCCAGCTTATAAGGGAACTGTACCTGCTGCTCATCCACGATCATGGTCACAGTAGGTTCCCCTCCTACTTCCTGTAAAAGTTCCATACGGACAAGTCCGCCGGAATATCCCACAGGAGTATTCAGGCTCTGGGTACATTTCCAGACTTCTCCTGCCGCTACTGCCGCCTGCTGCTGCGCCGTATCCTGGGAAGAAGTATCTGTGGCAGCCTCCGGTGTAGGCGCTGTATTTCCGGTGCTCACAGTAATGGTAATGGCTTCGTCCGGATTTGCATAAGAATATGCCTCCGGTGACTGGGAGATTACTTCTCCTGCCTCCACATCTGCACTCTGCTGTTCCACTACGTTTATAGTAATCCATTTTCCAAGGGTAGTGATCGCATCATTCTCGCTCATTCCTACTACACTTGGAACTTCTGCGCTGGTTCCATAGTCCACGCCTCTGCTGACCACCAGGGTTACTGTATCTCCGGTAGTCACGGTACTTCCGGACTCCGGTGTCGTATAATAAGCATAACCCGGATCTACCATTGCATACCCATTTTCATCCAGCTCGCTGTATTCTTTCTGTACTTCCACAGTAAGTCCCATATCTTCCAAAAGCTGCTGTGCATCTATTCCAGTCCTTCCGTCTACATCAGGAAGCGTGATTTCCTGAGAGCCTGTACTGATACGATATTTCACAGTAGTATGCTCTTCTACCTGGGTGCCCGCTGCGATATCCTGATAAGAAACTCTGCCCTTTTCCTGGGTAGACGCTTCCTCACCGATCATCTGTGTTCCAAGGTTCTGGGCTGCTGCCAGCTCTGCCACCTCTGCTTCTGTTTTTCCAAGGAAATCAGGAACTGTTACCAGAGTGTTTTCTTCCTCAGTCACCTGCTGGGGTTCTTCTGTATTTGTGTTTCCATTAAGAAGTCCAGTTGCTCTTATAATGAAGAAGATCAAAGCCACAAGAAGAATCGCGCCAACCAAAAGGGCTGCTATGGTGATCACACGCCCCGTATCGCTTCTGCCCCGGGGAGCCTTTCGGGAATTGCGGCGCTGTCTTTCTCTTGCACGTCTTCTCAAACGCTCTTCTTCGTCTGTATCATCATCATAATCCTTGTCATAGGATCTGGAATCTGCTGTTTCATCCGGAAGATCAGCGGCAGTGTTCCTGGTTCCCTGCTTTGGAGTGTGTTTGATCTCTCCAAGCTCTTCATCAGAGATCACCACTGTCTTGGCATCATGATCCACCGAATTCATTTTTACAAAATCTCCTGAAGGATCAATGAGGGAATGTTTCAGATCCGCGATCACCTCTTCCATACGGCTGTATCTGCGGTCCACGCTTTTTTGCGTACACTTATATATAATTTGCTCCAGACTATAGGGCAGCTCCTCGGTATAAACGCTCGGGGGCACCATTTCTTCCTGCAGATGTTTAATGGCGATAGCTACCGTAGTATCCCCGTCAAAAGGAACCCTTCCTGTAACCATCTCATACATGGTAATACCAAGAGAATAAATATCGCTCTTTTCATCGCTGTAGCCGCCGCGCACCTGTTCCGGTGAACTGTAGTGAACAGATCCCATTACATTCGAGCTGATCGTGTTAGAAGACGCAGCTCTGGCAATTCCAAAATCTGTCACTTTCACTTTTCCGTCTGTAGAAATAATGATATTCTGCGGCTTTACATCGCGATGTACGATTCCATGGCTGTGAGCAGCCTCCAGTCCCATAGACACCTGGATAGCAATACTGGTAGCCTCTTTAATGGAAAGCTTACCTTTCTTCCCAATGTATTCTTTCAGGGTAATCCCTTCAATCAGCTCCATTACGATATAATATACGCCCTCATCATCACCTACGTCGAACACATTCACAATGTTCGGGTGTGTCAGACCCGCTGCCGCCTGGGCTTCTCTTCTGAATTTCCGAACAAAAGTAGTGTCTTCCCGGAATTCCGCTTTTAATACCTTAACAGCAACAAAGCGGTTCAGCTTATGGTCTTTTGCTTTGTAGACGTCTGCCATGCCGCCAGTTCCTATTTTCGCTAATATTTCATAGCGTTCCGCTATAATCATTCCTGTTTTTAACATTTTTCCACCTCATTTGTGAATGGCTCTATTAATACGATCGCAATGTTATCTTTCCCGCCATTCTGATTCGCTTCCCGAAGCAGTTCCTCCCCTTTTTCGCCAAGCTCTCTGCCTGGCATTGTTATGATCTGCTGCAGTTTCGCATCCTCCACCATATTACTCAGGCCGTCGGAACACATTAAAATAATGCTGCCTGGTTCCAGCTTCAGATCAAAGAAATCAATATCCACTGTTTTCTCCGCTCCCAAAGCCCTTGTAATGATGTTTTTATCCGGATGGTTCCTTGCCTCTTCCTCTTTAAGCTCCCCCATCCTGACCATTTCCTGTACAAGGGAATGATCTTTCGTCACCTGATGGATTTTTTCCTGAATCACATAAAGACGGCTGTCTCCTACATTTGCCACGTAAGCATAATGACCGACAATAGTAGCTACCACCATAGTCGTCCCCATACCGCGCAGATGTTCATCTTTCTCCGCCTGATCCACGATTTCCGTATTTGCAGTTTCAATGGCATGACGGATCACTTTAACCGGATTAAAGTCCTCATCTTCCGAAATCTCATTCACTAATGTTTTAACCGCATGGGAAGACGCAAAATCTCCTGCATTATGGCCTCCCATTCCATCTGCGACGACAAATAGGTTCGGGAGATTTCCAACCGGGCTTTCGGATACGAACACATAATCCTGATTCATCTTCCGTTTTTGCCCTACATCTGTAGCTGAATATACCCTCATGTCACTTCTCGCTTTCTGTTTTTTCCATGTAACTTTTCCTCAGTTGTCCACAGGCACCGTCAATATCGCTGCCCATTTCCCTTCTAATAGTAACATTTATTCCGTATTTTTCAAGTTTTATTTTAAATTTTTCCACTGCCTCATGGCTGGAACGCCTGTAGGAGCGCTCTTTTACCGGATTCACCGGAATTAAATTTACATGGCAGTTTATATTTTTTATCCGATCCGCAAGCTCGGCGGCATCTTCCTTTCCATCGTTCACCCCGGCTACCAGACTGTACTCAAAGGTAATCCGCCGTCCGGTCTCCTTAAAATAATATCTGCATGCGTCAAGGACTTCGTCCATACTGTATTTTTTTGCAATGGGCATTAGTTCCTGGCGTTTTTTATCGTTAGGCGCATGCAGGGAAAGGGCAAGAGTTATCTGCAGCTTTTCCTTTGCCAGCTCTCTCATTTTCGGCACGATACCACAGGTAGAAACCGTAAGGTTTCTCTGGCTGATATGAAGCCCGCCCTCCTCTGTAAGGATCTGAATAAACCGCAGAAGATTTTCATAGTTATCCAGCGGCTCGCCTGTTCCCATGACCACCACATTAGAGACCCGTTCTTTGCTTAAAGCCTGAATACGGTAAATCTGATCCAGCATTTCCGATGCCGTCAGGTTTCTGGTCAGGCCTCCGATTGTAGAAGCGCAGAAACGGCAGCCCATCCGGCAGCCTGCCTGGGAAGATATACATACAGAATTTCCGTGTTTATAGCCCATGAGAACGCTCTCGATCACATTTCCGTCTGCTAAACGAAACAGATACTTTCTTGTTCCGTCCAGTTTTGATATCTGCACATCTACCGGCGTAAGCGCCTGGATAGGATAAGCGGCAAGCTTTTCCCTAAGGCTTTTCGGCAGGTTTGTCATCTCTTCATAGGAAACTGCCAGATGTTCATGGAACCATCCGTATAACTGCTTCGCCCGGAATGGTTTCTCTCCCAGTTCTGCCATCAGGTCTTTTAATTCTTCTATGGTCATGGATCTGATATCTTTCCTGTCCATTCTCTCTATCCTATTTCCTCCTGAATTTTGCTATGAAGAATCCATCTGTCTTATGTATTCCCGGAAGGAACTGCAGGTAGCCAAGGGCTGTTGTCTCTGAATGTAATTCTTCGGGAAGATACGGATCCAGGCTTTCCAAACGGAAAGGATAATTATTTAAAAACCACAGCATGTTTTCTTCATTTTCTTCTTTGGCAATGGTACATGTGCTGAATATCAAAGTTCCTCTTGGCTTCACATATTCTGCTGCCCTATTCAGGATAGTCCTTTGAAGTATCACCAGTTCCTCCTGCTTTTGGGGAGTCATCCTGTATTTGATCTCCGGTTTTTTCCCGATCACACCATAGCCGGAACAGGGAACATCTGCAATAACAATATCCGCCTTAAACTCTGAATCCAGATCGAACACAGTTGCATCCTGTACCTTTGTCTGTACATTTATGGAACCGGTCCGCCTTATATTTTCTTCAATAAGATCCACTTTTGCCTGGCTGATATCTCTGGCATCCACAGTTCCATAGCCTTCCATCTTATCCCCGATATGAAGGCTTTTTCCTCCCGGCGCAGCGCACAGGTCAATGACATAGTCGCCTTTTTTCGGGTCCGCCGCCTCTGCTACAAACATGGAACTGACATCCTGCACCTGGATCTTTCCCTGGATAAAAGCATCCAGGCTTAAAATATGGTTAAAACCGGAAATAGTACAGGCATAAGGAAGATAGGGTGCAGGCTTTACCTCCACCCCCTGGTCTGTCAAACTTTGTATGATTTCTTCTTGGGAAGTGCGATAAGTACGGCAGCGTACGGTAAGGGGTTTTTCCGTAAGGAAATCTTTCAGCATACACTCTGTAGTCTCCTCACCATACTCTTTTAGCCAACGGATAACCAGATTTTCCGGCATGGAATATTTCACAGACAGATGCCTTATAAGATCCGTTTCCCTGGAAGGATAGGCAAGCTCTCCCATCTGTCTTGCCGCAGTGCGCAGAACCCCGTTTACAAAAGGTTTCAGATTATAAAAACCTTTTCGCTGGGCAAGCTTTACCGCCTCGTTGCACACAGCGCTGTCCGGCACGCTGTCCATAAATTTAAGCTGGTATACGGCACTTCTTAAAATTTCCCGGATCGCCGGTTTCATCTTATCTACCGTTATTTTTGAAAAAGAATCTATTATATAATCAATTAATATTCGATATTCCAGTGTTCCCTCACAGACTCTTGTGATAAACGCTCTCTCCCGCTTAGGAAGGAACTGGTACTTTGACAGAGCATTTCGAATGGCAATATGGCTGTGCTGCCCTTCCTGCTCTATCTCCAATAAAATTTCAAGGATCAATTCCCTGGTATTGATTCCACTAGTCACGTTTCCGTCCTCCTGCAAGTATCACTAATCTTAAAAGCTGCAGGATAGAAGAGGCCAGCGCCGCCACATACGTAAGGGCCGCGGCCGTCAGAACCTTTCTGGCACCTTTGTTTTCGGCAGGACTTAAGATACCTGTAGTCTCCAGCATACGAAGAGCCCTTGAAGAAGCATTTACTTCCACAGGCAGGGTCACAAGCTGAAAGAGAACAGCCAGAGAAAACAGCAGGATTCCCAAGGTAATTAAAGGCTGAATAGAAAAGATCAGTCCCAGTATAAACAGCGGCCAGGAAATATTTGCCCCAATATTCGCAGCCGGCACGATAGCACTGCGGATATTTAAAAGAGCGTAATTTCTGGCATGCTGGATAGCATGTCCGCACTCATGTGCCGCCACCCCTACTGCTGCCAGAGATGTCTGATTATAAACATCCTGGGAGAGGCGCACCACCTTTTTAGAAGGGTCATAGTGGTCGGTAAGGCTTCCCTGAACAGGCACTACCTGTACGTCAAAAATCCCTGCCGCCCGTAAAATCCTCTCTGCAGTCTGAGCTCCGGTAAGTCCTGAAGCGCTTCTTTGTCTTTTATAAACAGAAAAAGTGCTCTTTAACTTTGCCGACGCCAAAAGAGACAAAATCAATCCGGCTACCAAAAACAGATATGTCCAGTCAAAGCCCCATCTGTATCCGTATCCATATCCAAACAATACATTCACTCCTTTATTTTTTTCAGTATACTCCCACAACTTTACCACTAATAACAAATTTCTTTATCCTATTCACTCGTTCCCAGCACAGTGCCTTCTTTGATGGAATATCCCCGCAGGAAAGCATCTGCGCTCATACGTTTTTTCCCAGCAAGCTGCACCTCTGTAAGCACAAGGATTCCTTTTTCACAGGCCACATGAATCCCTTCTCTGTCTGTGGCAAGGACAGTTCCGGGTGTACTGCCGCTTTCTTCCTCTCTCACCTGGCTTTTCCATACCTTTAACACTTTTCCGTCCAGATAGGTATAAGCACTGGGCCAGGGATCTAGTCCCCGCACCAGACGTTCCAGAGCTGCGGCATCCCTATGAAAGTCCATAAGCCCCATCTGTTTGGTGATCATAGCCGCATATGGAGTCGGGCTTTCTTCCGGCTGTTTTTCATAAACAGCCGTTCCGTCAAATATAGAAGGAAGCGTCTCTGTCAAAAGGGCTGCCCCGGCTTTTGCAAGCTTGTCAAAAAGACTTCCCCCGGTTTCCTCTTTATCCAAAGGAACAACGGTCTTGGCAATCATATCTCCGGTATCCAGTCCTGTTCCCATTTTCATGATGGTCACGCCGGATTCTTTCTCCCCGTCAATCACCGCCTGCTGAATAGGCGCTGCCCCTCTGTATTTGGGAAGCAGAGAGGCGTGGATGTTTATACATCCGAATCTGGGAAGATCTAGTATCTGCGCTGGAATGATCTGGCCAAAAGCTGCCACGATGATGATATCCGGCGCTATCTGTTCCAGTATTTTTATAAACTCCGGATCCCTCACCTTTTGAGGCTGGTATACAGCGAGCCCATGCTTTAAAGCTTCCTCCTTTACCGGAGTAGGCTGCATCGCTTTTCCTCTTCCCTTTGGTTTATCCGGCTGAGTGATCACCGCTTCGATCGGATATCCTGCCTCCACCAGAGCCCGAAGGGGCATAACCGCAAAATCCGGCGTTCCCATATAAACCAATTTCATATTTTTACTCCTCTTCTTCCTCTTCATAAGTTACCCGGTGAAGTTCTCCCTCCACCAGATCTGTATACATCTTTCCGTCCAGGTGGTCGATCTCATGGCAGAACGCTCTGGCTAAAAGCTCTTCCCCTTCGTATTCCACCTCATTCATGTCCATGTCAAGGGCTTTTACTTTCACGTAATTCGGCCGTGTCACCTGACCGGACATTCCGGGAACGCTTAAGCAGCCTTCATCTCCGGTCTGTTCGCCTTCTGTCTCAATAATCTCCGGATTTACCAGGACAATGGGTCCCTCTCCCACATCAATAGTCACGATGCGTCTTAAGATTCCCACCTGAGGTGCCGCCAATCCTACTCCATTCGCCTCATACATGGTATCCAGCATGTCCACAATAAGCTCTTTAAGCCGGGGCGTCATCTCCTTAACCGGTCTGCTTTTTTTTGTGAGAACCTCGTCTCCCTGGATTCTGATCGTTCTAATCGCCATCTCTTCCTCTTCCTTTCCTCTAAACGAAATCAAATTGTATATATATCTTCCGAAAACCCGAATTAATTTCTATGTATTTTTCCAATTTATCTTTGACGGCTCCAAGCACACTGCCATCTGTATGTTTTAAATAAAGTACCTTTCTGTATACATCGTTTACTTTTCCCACTGCCTCATAGGCCGGGCCGATCACATGAAGATCCTTGCCTTTATAAATCCTTCTTACAAATTTTGCCAGATACTCCATTCCCTGCTCTAAAAGCGCTTCATCCGCACTGGATGCAAGCACCGCCAGCATGTGGGAACAAGGCGGATAATCAAGCAGGGTGCGGTAGCTTATTTCTTCCTTATAAAATGCTTCATAATCCTGTCTGGCCGCTGCCTGGATGCTGTAGTGTTCCGGATTATAAGTCTGAATGATCGCTTCCCCTGCTTTTTTTCCACGTCCGGAACGGCCTACTGCCTGAGTGAGAAGCTGAAAGGTTCTCTCCGCGCACTGATAATCCGCTGTATTTAAGGACAAATCTGCCGCGATCACTCCCACAAGTGTTACATCGGGAAAATCATGCCCCTTTACGATCATCTGTGTTCCCACAAGAATATCCCCTTCATGGGCGGCAAAAGACGCCAGGATCTTTTCGTAACTTCCTTTCTGCCTGGTGGTGTCAAAATCCATGCGCAGCACCCTGGCCCCTGGAAAAGATTTCTGGATCACCTGCTCTATCTGCTGGGTTCCTGCCTTAAATCCTCCGATATAAGGTGAGCCGCAGACAGGACATTTTTCCGGTTTTCTCTGTTCATAGCCGCAGTAATGGCAGAGCAGCCGGCTGTTATTATGCTCCGATAAAGAGACATCGCAGTGCGGACATTTCATCACATGTCCGCAGGACCGGCAGGAAACAAAGCCCGCATATCCCCTTCTGTTTAAAAAAAGCATCACTTGTTCCTTTTTAGCCAGGCGGTCTTCGATTGCTGTCTTAAGCTTTCTGCTTAATATAGAACGGTTTCCCTCTTTTAATTCTTCCCGTAAATCTACGATTAATACTTCCGGGAGGATGCTGTCTCCATATCGCCCCTTTAACGTTACCAAAGCGTATTCACCGGACATGGCACGGCTGTAGGAAGCCAAAGAGGGAGTGGCTGAACCAAGAATCACCCTGGCACCTTCCAGCTCGGCTCTTTTTACCGCAGTCTCTCTGGCATGATACCTGGGTGTGTTTTCGCTTTTATAAGTCTGCTCATGCTCCTCGTCAATAATTATAAGACCCAGATCCGGAAAGGGAGTAAACAACGCGGAACGCGGTCCTACTATTACCTGGATTTCTCCTTTTTTCGCACGCTTAAACTGGTCGTAGCGTTCTCCCTGGGACAATTTGGAATTAAGGACAGAAACCCCTTCCCCGAATCTGGCATAAAACCGCCTTACTGTCTGGTAAGTCAGGGCAATTTCCGGAATCAGCACAATAGCCTGTTTTCCCTCTTTTAGGGTTTCTTCTATCAACTCCATATATACCTGGGTCTTTCCGCTTCCGGTAACGCCATGAAGGAGAACCGGACGTACTTTTTTCTGCTCCCATTCTTTTTTTATAAGAGAAACCGCCTCTGCCTGAGAAGGACTCAGCCTCCATTCCCCCTCTCCTGCCATGGCAGCGGGGTTTTCCGGAGTCCTGTATACTTCGTCATGTCTGATACGGATAATCCCTTCTTCCACCAAAGGAGCCACTACGCTTCGGGTAACTCCAAGATCTTTTGCGGCTTTTGTATAATCCAGCTCTTTTTCAGAAAGGAGCGCCCGCAAAAGCCTGGCCCTTGCCCTGCACCTTCCCTCTTCCAGCTTTCGCGCCAGCACTTCTGCCTCTTCCACTGAAATGTTAAGACAGATCCGCCGCTTTTCTTTTGTCTTTACTTTTTCCTGGACAGGGATTACCGTTTTCAACGCCTGGATCATGGTAGCGCCGTAGCGCTCCCGCATCCAGGCTGCCAGTGCGATCAAGCGGGATTCTGTGGTTTCTTCTCCATTGCACAGCCTTAGGATGGTCTTCATCCTGTTTACATCAAATTTAGGCTGGCCTGAAAGGCCGGTCACATATCCTTTCCGTATGCGATTCCCGTTTCCAAAGGGCATTTCCACTACCATGCCTATCCCGATTTCTTTTTCCAGCTCCGCCGGGACTATATATTGGAAACTGCGGTCAAGCTTTTCATGGGAAATATCTACAATTATATCTGCAAAAATCATCCATTCTCTCTTTCTTATCTGCCTTCCAGGATATCTGCGATCAGCACCCTTTCATCCATGGGATACTTTTTCCCTTTAATTTCCTGGTAATCTTCATGGCCTTTTCCTGCAAGGATGATGATATCTCCCGGCTCCCCATGCTCTATGGCATAACGGATGGCATCTTTCCGGTCAATGATCTCCACATATTTTCCATTTGTCTTCCCAATTCCGGTCTTAATATCGTCAATGATCGCCTGAGGCTCCTCGTCCCTTGGATTGTCTGAAGTGATGATCGTCAGATCTGCAAGCTTTCCGGATACCTCGCCCATTTCATACCGGCGGTACTTGGAACGGTTCCCTCCGCAGCCAAAAAGACATACCAGCCTGTGGGGATGATATTCCCGAAGGGTAGTCAAAAGGCTTTCCAGGGCCATGGCATTATGTGCATAATCGATCATCAGGGTAAATTCATCCGATACCTTGACCATCTCGATACGGCCTTTTACTTTCGCCACTTTTAAGGCTTTAATGATATTTTCCTCGGACACTTTAAAATGCCGGCAGATAGCTATGGCTGTCAGGGAATTATAAATGCTGAACTTGCCGGGAATATCAATCTCCACCGGAAAATCCAAAAGCCCACTCAAATGATAGGAAATCCCCAGATATCCTTTTCCGCTTACCAGCTTCGCATCCTCTGCCCGCAAGTCTGCCTCAGGAGAAAATCCATAAGTTTCCAGGGTACAGGTATGTCCGTCTATGATCTTATGGAAATGTTCATCGTCCCGGTTTACGATTCCTACCCGGCATTGTTTTAAAAGCAGGGATTTGCAGGAAAGATAATGTGCAAAATCTCTGTGCTCATTGGGCCCTATGTGATCCGGCTCAATATTGGTAAAGATTCCAAAATCAAAAATAAATCCCTGTGTCCGGTGGAGCATCAGCCCCTGGGAAGAGACTTCCATGACCACACAGTCACAGCCTGCGTCTACCATATCCCGGAAATACTTTTGGATAACAAAAGATTCCGGTGTGGTATTCGTTGCAGGAATAACCTTATCTCCAATGATCGCCTCAATAGTTCCGATAAGTCCCACCTTATATCCTGCATTTTCCAGAATGGATTTTACCATATAAGTGGTGGTAGTTTTTCCTTTTGTTCCGGTAATCCCGATAGTTTTTAACTTCTCTGCAGGATATCCGAAGTATGCAGCGGAGATAAACGCCATAGCGTAACGGGTATCTTTTACAAGAATGACCGTCACATCCGGATCCGTCTTTATCTCTTCTTCCACCACAAGAACCTTCGCCCCTTTTTCTACCACATCGGGAATGAACTTATGTCCGTCCACTACAGCTCCCCGTATACAGATAAACATACACCCGGGCTCTGCCTTTCTGGAATCATAGGTAACTGTCGTCACCTCCTGATCCAGGCTTCCCTGACAGCAGGTATATTCTACCCGTTCCAATAGTGATGATACTTTCATTATTAAAGCCTCCGTATTTATCTGAAATATAAATTTTCAAGGAAATCTCAGCGACAAGAAGCCGCTGCCATCCGAAAGCCTTTCATGCCGTGCATGGCCTGGAAACAGCAGCAAAGTTTCTTCCCGCTGAGTATAGATTCCTTTATAGAATAGCACACCTAACCGGTCATTTCAATGTTTCCTTTTCCCTTTCCGAAGTCTGATGACTGCTGCGGCCGCTATAAAGGAGACGACTGACACTCCCAGCCAAAAAGGCGTATGCGCAGTATCCTCTGTTTTGGGATAAGAGGATACCTGCTTTGCCAGGGAACCTCCGCTTTTAGAAAGGCCATTGGAAAGAGGATACTGGGTAGGCCATGGCGTAGGGGTGGGAGTAATGGATAAGGCCTGTACCTGGACCCCTGCCTGAGACCGGACAGAATGGGTTCCTGTTTCCCGGCTCACTACGATCACCTGATTGATCAGCTCCTGGCTCACCATATGGTAGGGCAAAGTGACCGCCGCTTCCAGGGCAAAAGCCTCTCCTGGCAGGATCTGTGGAATCAATGCCTGGTTTTTTGCGGCGTTAAGCTCCACTCCTGCTTTTTCTATAAACTGCGCCTGGATATCAGAAGACAGGAACCGTTCTGTGCTGAGAACCGAATGAAGTGTTTTTTCTCCTGTATTCCGAATACAGATCTGATAACGAATGGTCTCCCCCGGCATAGCTATTGTCCTGTCTGCTGTTTTTTCTACTGTAAATTCCGCTTTTAAGGGAGTTACCCCTATATGTACCTGTTCCTGCCGTTCCAGAAGAGACTGGGGATTTGCCGGATTTTCACAGAATATGTGGAACGTATTTACCACCGCCTCTTCCTGGCTTTCCGGAATGTCCACAAATGCGTAAAGAGTTCGTATTTCGCCTATATCTAAAGTCTCCAAAAGAGCGCCCTGTCCGTTTTCCTCCACGTGCAGTCCCTGGTCCTGCTCCCATATAAGATTTAATCCTCCCTGAGAAAAATTATTCTTTAATTGTATCTGAGCAAGGGAAACTTCTCCTGTATTTTCCAGGATAATCTCATAAGTAAGCCGCTCTCCCGCTTTTGGCCTTTGAGGGTCCGCTGTTACAGACAGTTTAAAATCCGCCGAAGCTGACCTGACAGCAAGATATGCCATAGATGCTTTCGCAAGTATCTTTTCCTCTTCATTCCGTACAAGATATACCCCCTGGCCAGTGTCTCCTTCCTTAAGTGTGATCTCCCGGCTTGTGGGATAAGAATGACCCTGGCCGGGTATTCTAAACTCTTCTTTTAATAAAATGGGAATCTTGTAGACTGCCGGTTCTGTATAAGATGCGTTCGCCAAAAGAGGAATGGTAATTTTTACCACTGTATCCTGTTCTCCGTTCTGTGCGGAAACAGGAATTTCTTCTATATAATAGGAAGTGGGAAAATTTTGTGTATCTGGGATAAAATATGAAGAAAGAAAATAGACCAGAGATAAGGAAGAGCTGGATTTTCCGCCAAGGGGAGCCTGGGCTTCACTTTTCTCTCCTGAAATTCCAGTTTCTGTAAAGATTTCTGTATCTGCCGGCTCTATACCTTCCGTTTCCCCAAGTTTTTCTGTATCTGCTGCTTCTATATTTCCTGTTATCTCAATACCTGCCGCATCCGCTGCTTCTGCATTTTCCATCGCCTCAGGAATTACCGCTTCTACTGTTTCTGCATTTTCCATTTTCTCAGGATTTACCGCTTCCACTGCTTCTATAGCAGCCATGTCTGTATCGGTCCCGGCAGCATTTGCAGCACCTGCATTTTCAGCTTCTGTCTGGTTTTCCATCACATTCCCGGTTTCTGCAGATCCCTGACCTGCTGCACTCTCCATTCTGCCGGGATCCATATTTTCTGCCTGCTGTTCCAAGGGCTGTATTTCCTGTGCCGCTAAGGAAGCTGTCTGCTCTTTAAAATAGCTTTCCACTCCCTGTACAGTCAGCGTTATTTCTCCTTTATACTCACTTTCATTCATCCAAACCGCACTTTGGGAAAGGGATAGGTTTCCTGTTTCCTGGGCTCCATATACCTTATGTTCCGCTCCAGTGATTCCTGCCAATGAAACAGCCCCTGCCATAAGAAGGGCACCTGCTTTTAAAACTAATCTTTTTTTCATAATATAATCTCCTATTTTCCTATATACCTGCAAGTTCCTTTTCATATTCCATTCTCAGGGCATAGACATTCCCCCTTCCCGGCACAAACACGTATTTTCAACAGTGCCTTCTTCGATTCATAAAATGGGATTCACGTACCGAACCGGTACAAAAAGAAATAAAATTATCATCCGGCAAGCCCGCCGAACAATAACAAAATCCATTTCCACAGAAAGGGAAATGAGATAGCTATACTCTACCACGCTTTTGTAAAAACTACAAGCCGCTTCTATAATTATATGGATTTTTTAATTTTTCTTTATACTTTTTCTAATTCTTTTACAAAGCCGTCATACTTTGCACACATTTCTTGGCTATAATAAATCTCGGATAGATGAATAACCACTCTCTATCTCCCCCCTCAAAAAAGTGGAACCCTCGCAGCAATGCGGGGGTTCTTAGCGTCTATAAAAAAATAAATTTAAAAAACCTTTATAATTTTTCGATTTCTTTCAGAAACTCGACACACTTTGCACACATTTCTCCGCTATAATAAATCTCGGATAGATGAATAACCACTCTCTATCTCCCCCCTCAAAAAAGCAAGGAACCCCCGCAGCAATGCGGGGCTTCTTGTTGCTTTCCAAACCAATTCCTAAAAGGAAATCCATCTTCTTAAAATCTTCTTAAAATTCATTAGTTTTTATTGCAATTCCCTCATCCGCCTTTTATAATAAAAAGATAAACCAAAAGAAATGAGGTACTTCCTATGAGCGAAAAAATCGTAGTAGTTGCACTAGGTCACAGAGCTTTAGGTACTACCCTGCCCGAGCAGAAAACCGCTACAAAAAAAGCCGCAAAGGCCATCGCTGATCTGGTGGAGGAAGGGACCCGTGTAGTCATCTCACACAGCAATGGTCCTCAGGTAGGCATGATCCATACAGCGATGAATGAATTTGGAAAGGCACATCCTGATTATACATTCGCCCCCATGTCTGTCTGCTCTGCCATGAGTCAGGGCTACATCGGATACGATCTCCAGAATGCGATCCGTGCAGAACTAATTTCCCGGGGAATTTATAAACCAGTGAGCACCGTTCTCACCCAGGTAGTTATCGATCCTTATGACGATGCCTTTGCAGAGCCGGAAAAGATCATCGGCCGTATTCTCACCGCCGAGGAAGCGGAAGCAGAGGAAGAAAAAGGAAATTTTGTAACACCTGTAGAAGGCGGCTACCGCAGGATCTTAGCTTCTCCAAAGCCCCAGAAGATCATCGAATTAGAGACCATCCGTACCCTGGTAGATGCAGGACAGGTGGTTATTGCAGCAGGGGGCGGCGGTATTCCCGTCATGGAGCAGGGGATCGATCTTCACGGCGCAAGCGCCATCATTGAAAAAGACCTTGCCAGCGGCTTTATGGCGGAAGCTTTAAATGCCGACACTCTTTTAATCCTTACAAGTGTAGAAAAAGTAAGTTTGAATCTGGGTACAGACAAAGAAGAATTCTTAGATGAACTTACCGTGGAAGAAGCGAAAAAGCATATGAGCGAGAACCAGTTTGCTCCCGGCTCCATGCTCCCGAAATTTGAAGCGGGTATTTCCTTCATTGAAAAAGGTGAGGGACGCCGTACCATTATCACAGACATTCCCCATGCCAAAGACGGTTATCGGGAAAAGACAGGAACGATCATTAAATAATACTTTTATAAAATCCCAGGAGCTTTTCACACCATGAAAAGCTCCTCCTTTCAAAAATGGATTATGAAAACAGCAGGATCATTCTCTTTACCTAAGACTATTTCAAAGCCAGCCAAAGAAAGCCGCAAAAGCTATATTCTGGCTTACAGCATATTTTTTCTTCTTTTTGCATCTGTAATCATTACAGTATACGCCCTCTCCGGTAAATCCTTTATCTGGGGACCTAATGCAGATGGTATGCGCCAGCATTATATCTGCCTTGCCTATTACGGGGAATTTCTCCGTCAGCTCCCTTCCAAAATTTTCCTGGAGCATACCCTTCCCATGTGGGATCTCCATATCGGCTATGGCTCCGACATCCTTACCACCCTGCATTACTACACCATCGGCGATCCACTGAATCTTTTGTCTGCCTTTGTGCCTGCTCCTTATACGGAATACCTCTATAATTTTCTGCTCATTCTGCGCATGTATCTTGCAGGAGGGGCTTTTTCCCTTTACTGTAAGTCGCGGGGGTGTAAAAATGATGCCACACTCTGCGGCTCCATGCTTTATGTTTTTTCCGGCTGGATCCTCCTGTGCGGACTGAAACATCCCTTTTTTATTAATCCCTGCATATATTTCCCCCTCCTTCTTTTAGGGGTAGAAAAAATTTATCACAAAAAAACGCCCTGGCTCTATACCTGTATGGTGGCGGTTTCCGCTATGTCTAATTTTTATTTTTTCTATATGCTGGGAATCTTAACCATCTTTTACGCCATTTTCCGGTATTTCAGCCTCTTTTCCAAGAGAAGCTTCCGCTCTGTCATGGGATGGCTTTTTCGTTTTGCCATTTATTCCCTTGCCAGTATTCTCTTAGCCATGCCGGTGTTTCTGCCCGTACTAGGTGCGTTTTTAGAAACCGGACGTTTAAACGCGGATACTTACCTTCCCGCCCACTACTCCATCCAGTACTATCTTGGACTTTTCCCTGCACTTTTCGGCAAATACCAGTCCCATCACACAATTATAGGGGTATCGGTTATTTCCTTTGGAGGGATTTTGGCACTCTTTTTAGGGAAAGGAAGAAAGGCGTTAAAGTTAAGCATTTTCTTTCTCCTCACTTTATTGGCAATCCCCTTTGGCGGGCATATCATGAATGGTTTTTCCTACGCTACAAATCGCTACAGTTGGGCAATGGTGATGCTTTTGTGTTTCCTGTTTGCAAGAATGTACCCTGCCATTTTTCGTTTTTCCAGAAAGAAACATCTGCTTCTCTCAGGAGGATTTTTTCTCTATGGAATTTATGTAGCTGCCATTCCTGCTGTGCAGAATCCCTGGACAGTTTCTACTGCAGTCATCGCCTGCTGCATCGGAGTGCTGCTTATACTTTTACGTCTGCCTCTCAGAAAAAAACGTGTCCTTCGCTTTGCCTTTACCATGACGGCTGCGGCAGCAGGAATTTTTACGAATATGTACTTTCTTTTTACCCCCGCCGGAAATCCTTTATCCTGTGCAGAGGCTTTCGTGGACAGCGAAAAAGCATACGAAACCGCCCTAGATCCCATCTCCCGGGAAATGCAAAATCTTCCTGCTGCAGAAGATTACCGTGTGGAACAAATGGGAACTCCGATCCAGTATAATGCCTCCTTACTCACAAAACTTTCCGGGACTCAGTATTTTTTCTCTATGGTGGATAAAACATTAAATCAGTATCAGCAGGAAACCGGCTTTAACCGTCCTTATGAACAAAGGATGCAAAATCTCAACGACAGGGCTTTCCTTATGAAACTGGCTTCTGTGCGCTACTTTGCCGGACAGGAAAAATACATCCCCTATGGCTTCCAGGAACGAAAGAAACTTCTTCTTTCCAACGAAGGCTCCGGAGCAAAAACCTATTCCCTCTGCGAAGATGAAAATGCCCTTCCTTTTGCCTATACTTATGACAGCTATATCCCTAAAAGCACTTATGACAATATGCACATTGCAGCCCGGCAGCAGGCGATGCTCCAGGGTGCCGTTCTTTCTGACAGCAGTCTTCCTCTATGCGAACCAGAAGATCTTTCCCGCTTTCTCCCCTACCAGGTCATTGACAGAAAGGGGCTTACTGTGGAAGGAAATACGATCACAGTGACAAAACCCAAGGCTTCCCTGAGGCTTTCCTTCCAGGGACTTCCTCAGTGTGAAACTTACGTTATTTTTGAAAATCTGCTATATGAAGGGGTCACAGACGCGGCTGGAAAATCAGAGACAGAAACCACGATTTCTTTAAGAGGGCGCGGGCGAAATATCCGGTCTTCCCGTGTAATCTCCCTGGTTTCTAAAAAAAATAACTATTACAGCAATCGTACGGACTTTACAGGCAATCTGGGATATCAGGAGGGTGCCTTTTCATGTATTGACCTTGTCTTTTCCAAACCTGGCCGTTATTCTTTCGAGAGCATTAACGTCTGCTGCCAGCCTATGGAAAAGCTGAATCTATATGCCGCGGAAAGAAGAGAAGATATCCAGGAACTTCCCGTCTTCTCCGATAACCAGGTCACTCTGTCCGTCAGCCTGGATCAGCCTAAGGCCGTGGTGTTTTCCATCCCTTATTCCAAAGGCTGGACAGCCTGGGTAAATGGAGAAAAGGTTCCTCTTAAACAGGCAAACACCTTATATATGGCAGTGGAAGCGCCCGCCGGGGAAAATCAGATCCAGTTAAAGTACCAGACCCCTTACCTTGTACCAGGGCTCCTTTTTGGAGCCGGCGGATGGATTTTTATCTTTCTTCTGGTAAAGCTCCGCCGTCTGAAAAAATGACTTCTCTAAAGAAAGACATCTCAGCTTCTTAGCCAAACCCCTGCATAAAAACAGCCAGGTCTTTTTCATGACCTGGCTTGGTTTTTATCTAAAATTTTCATTTGTTTACATGGACTTTCTCTCTGCGATCTCCGCCATCTTTGCCTCGTTTAATCTGGTGTCCCCGTGGACCCTGCTGTAAGAGAGATAGCCGTTCATACGGTCAATCTTGGTCAGATTCCTGGAACCGCATACCGGACACACATCCATCTCCAACTCTTCATGTCCGCAGTCGTCGCAGTATGCCAAAGAAAGATTTACCCCTTCATAATATCCCAAATCCATTGCCCGGCGGATCAGGGTGCGAATCGCTTCTCTATTATAGTCAATGGGATAACGTACATACTGGATCTTTCCGCCGTTGCACAGTTCCCAGAAGCGGCCTTCCAGATCCTGCTTTTCAATAGGTGTCACATCTTCTGTCACATGGCAGTGGAAGCTGTTGCTCACATAAGGACGGTCCGAAACTCCTTCTACGATTCCATACATTTTTCTGAACTGCTCTACCTGCAGCCCGCAGAGGCTCTCCGCCGGAGTTCCATAGATTGCGTAAAGATAACCGTCCTCCTGCTTAAACTGATTTACCTTGTCGTTAATATATTTCAAAACTTCCAGCGCAAACTGTCCGTCTTCCCGTATGGACTTGCCGTTATACAGCTCCTGAAGTTCATTTAAAGCCGTGATTCCAAAGGATGCGGTCATAGGCTTTAAAATTTTTCCGATTTTTTCATGGGGCTTAAGATGCCCGCCGTAAAAGCCGCCCTCACAGTATGCCAGCGGATTTGTGGACGCCCGCATCTGTCCTAAATATTCGTAGGTACGGATGTGCAGGTTTCGGATCATCTCCAGATAAAAGTCAAGAACCTCATAAAAATCCCGGCTCTCTGCCCGTGCTTTTGCAAGGATCATTGGAAGATGCAGACTTACCGCTCCCACATTAAATCTTCCTACAAATACGGGAACATCCTTTTCATCCGCCGGATTCATACCGCCTCTTTCATACCAGGGGCTTAAAAAGGCCCGGCAGCCCATCGGGCTTATCACCTTGCCGTACTGCTTATACATGCTTGCAATGTAACCCTTTCCGGATAAAGACAGCCAATCCGGATACATGGTCTTCGCCGAGCAGTCTACTCCGGCTTCAAATACGTCTTCACAGCACTTTCCGGGGCCATGGATATTCTCATCATATAAAAATACAATCTTAGGAAACAGAACCGGTTTTTTATGTCCCTCTTTTCCCTGGCCGCCCTTATGCACGGCTAAAAGGGACATACTGCACATTTTTTCAAACTGTCCAGTCCCAAGGCCTAAGGTCACTGTCACAAAGGGATAATCTCCCCTGGAGGAACCTACCGTGTTCAGTTTATATTCGATTCCCTGCCATCCCTGGTCGTAATCTCTGCGCACCTTATCCAGCGCGTATTCAATGGCTCTTTCTTCCCTTCCGCTCCAGCTTTCATCAGAGTATTTCAAAAACTCAGAAATGTATTTATCATAACTTTTTTTCGCATAGGGCGCCAGGATTTTATCCACCTCAGGAACCGTAAAACCGCCATACTGCTGGGCTGCTGTGCTTAAAATAATATCGCCCATAACGTCAAAAGCTGTGTCCAGGGTTTTCGGCTCATTATACCAGACATTTCCCATCTCAAAGCCGTCTTTCAGCACAGCCGCCACGTCAAAAAGGCAGCAGTTCATCGTATCCAGGCGGGCCGACTGGTCATGGATATAAATATAACCGTCTTTACATGCCTGCAGCTCATTCCGGTTCATAAAGAACTTGCGGTAAAGCTCTTTGTTTAACTCATTAAAAATAAGGCTTCTCTTGGTGGCTACAAGGGCACTGTCCGTATTTGCATTGCTCTTATCTCCAATATATCGGATGGCCTGGCTTTTCGTATACACATCATCCATCATATGGATAAAATCCAGTTTATAATTCCTGTAATCCCGATAACTTTTTGCCACAGCCGGATTTACCCTCTCAAGGGCGCCTTCCACAATATTGTGCATCTCCTGGATAGCGATTTCTTCTTTTCCCAGGGAATATGCATGTTCTTCAGCAAAACGGCAGATAAAATCCTTTTCCTCCTGGGAAAATGTATAAAGGATGCGCTGAGCTGATTTATTTACTGCCGCAACAATTTTTTGAGCGTTAAACTCTTCCTTTGTTCCGTCTTTTTTGATTACATATATCATGATTTCCTTCTCCTAAAAAAACAAGATATGGACAATATTTTCAATTTTCCGTCCATTTTGTACCATATTTGGTGTCACTTTCCCGAGTATACCACATCCTGTATCAAAAGGGAATAGGAAAATATTTTTATTTTGCATTCATCCTCAGCCACTCTTCCAGCCATTGAGTATCCTCTGTGCTGATCTCCTGTATCTCTAAATCCTTTCCATAATCCCTTATGTCGATCACATCTTCATCGGCATAGTCCTCTTCCTGAGAAAAGAAGGACACCGATTCATATCCAAAATGCTCCTGCACATATTCTATAATGTCCGGAGCCAAAGAAAAAAGTATAACTGCAAGGATAATGATGAAAGATATCCAGGAAGAAGCTTTCTTTGCACTCCTCCTCTCCTTTTCATAAGAAGACACCTTTTTGTTTCTTTTATATGCAGGCTTTTTCTCCGGAGCTTTTCCGGCATTCGGTACTTTTGTAGTATTGATCCTCTCCACTGCCTCCTGACGCACTTTCTGCTGCTGGGCCAGGATTTCTTTTTTCATTTCCTCTTGTTTCTTCTTCTTTTCCTTATCTCCTAAAGGAATTTCCATTTCACGCATTATTTTTTGCGCCTTATCCGTAGCGTGGCCATAATGGTCGCTGCGGCTCTCATTCAGATGATATAAAACCTCATCATTACGGTAGGGCATCCCGCACAGTTTACACCTTCCATTGGCAATTGGCCCGTCGCAGATCTGACATCGTTTTCTCTTCATCGTCCTCCCCCTTCCCTCTGTCTCTTATAATTTATTGTATCTAATTTAAAAAATCTTGCAATGTATAAATTGCAAACGCTTATGTTTCCTGTTATAATGATAAATTATTGATGGCGATCCGGCAAGCTTTTTCCGGAAAAAACGCTATTTATCTAAATCACTAAAAGGAGGGCTTTCCATGGAACCAATTAAAATTCCTGCCGGCTACCATGCGGATCTGAATCTGCACGATACCCAGGTGGCAATCAAAACAGTGAAGGATTTCTTTCAGCAGACACTGGCGCAGAAGCTGAATCTGCTGCGTGTCTCCGCACCGATCTTCGTATCCCCCAGCTCCGGCTTAAACGACAATCTAAACGGCGTTGAACGTCCGGTAAGCTTTGATATCAAAAATCAGGAGGAACCTGCTGAAATCGTCCACTCTCTAGCAAAATGGAAGCGGTATGCCCTGAAAAAATATGGATTTTCCCACGGAGAAGGCCTGTATACTGATATGATCGCCATCCGCAGGGATGAGGATCTGGATAACATTCATTCCGTATATGTAGACCAGTGGGACTGGGAAAAGATCATCTACAAAGAAGAACGTACTATGGACACCCTGATCCAGACCGTTCGCAGCATCTACAGCGTCCTGCGTAAAACAGAAAAATATATGGCAGTTCAGTATGATTACATTGAAGAGATCCTTCCCAAGGAAATCTCTTTCGTCACCACCCAGGAGCTGGTAGACATGTATCCGGAGTGTACTCCAAAAGAAAGAGAATATAAGATCACCAAAGAAAAAGGTGCTGTATTTATCATGCAGGTAGGAAAAACACTCAGCAACGGAGAGCGCCACGACGGCCGTGCTCCGGACTACGATGACTGGGAATTAAACGGCGATATCCTTGTTTACTATCCCGTTCTTGATATTGCACTTGAACTTTCCTCCATGGGTATCCGCGTGGACGAGGAAGCCCTTGACAGGCAGCTTACCCTTGCAGGATGCGACGACCGCCGTGAGCTGGATTTCCAGAAGGCGATCTTTAACAAGGAACTTCCGTATACCATCGGAGGCGGTATCGGCCAGTCCAGAATCTGTATGTTCTTCCTGCGCAAAGCCCATATCGGAGAAGTGCATGTCTCCCTGTGGCCAAAAGACGTACAGGAAGCCGCAGCCGCTAATAATATTCCGCTTCTTTAATAAAGATACAAAAATACTGCCCTCTCTTTTTCCCGGGCAGTATTTTTTATTTTGCTGCTTACTAAAAATTTAATAATTCATCTTATTGACAGAAAAGTACCTCCATACTATCATTAGAAAAGGATCATAAATCACAAAGCAGAAGAGGTATATATTGTGAATATTTTGTTTTTTCTAACACCAAAAAGTGACGTAGCATACATATTTGAAGATGAAACTTTGCGGCAGGCTATGGAAAAGATGGAGCACCGGAAATTCTCCTGCATCCCCATCTTAAGTCTGGATGGCAAATATACCGGCTCCATCTCCGAAGGCGACCTACTCTGGGGCATGAAGCGTTTTTCCATCACGAACATGAAGGATGCAGAAAACTTTTCCATCATGGCGATTCCCCGCCGTGCCACCTATAAGCCGGTTCATGCCAACTCTAATATGGAGGACCTTCTGGACCGTGCCATTAACCAGAATTATGTTCCTGTAGTGGACGACCAGGGATATTTCATCGGAATCATCACCCGCAAAGAGATTATCAAATATTGCTACAAAGAATTAAAAAAGGCTTATCCCCAAAAAGAACAGGAACAAAGCCAGTAAAAGTAAAAAAGGAGGGACACGATGGGATTGTCTCTCCTTTTTCTTTCTTATCTTATAATTTCATTCCTATTTAAAGCACCTTGGACAAAAAGTCCTGCAGACGCTTATTCTTAGGATGAGTGAAAAATTCTTCCGGAGTGTTTTCCTCCTGGATTTTTCCGTCGTCAATAAATACCACACGGGTAGCCACTTCTCTGGCAAATCCCATCTCATGTGTCACTACCACCATGGTCATTCCCGACTGGGCAAGCTCCTTCATCAGTTCCAACACTTCTCCTACCATCTCCGGGTCAAGGGCAGAAGTCGGCTCATCGAAAAGCATCACATCCGGGTTCATAGCCAGAGCTCTTGCTATGGCAATACGCTGTTTCTGACCGCCGGAAAGCATATCCGGATAGCTGTCTGCTTTCTCCGGAAGCCCTACTCTCTCAAGAAGTTCCCGGGCACGTTTTTCTGCTTCTTCCGGAGTCATCAGTTTTAAAGTTACCGGCGCAAGCATAATATTTTCTTTTACTGTCTTATGAGGAAACAGGTTAAACTGCTGGAATACCATGCCAATTTTCTGACGATGGCGGTTAATATCCACCTTAGGGTCCGTGATATCTGTTCCTTCAAACAAAACTCTGCCTCCGGTAGGCTGCTCTAAAAGATTTAAGGAACGCAGGAATGTAGATTTTCCCGAACCAGACGGGCCGATCACAACGACCACTTCTCCCTGGCAGATATCCGTAGTAATTCCATCTAATACCTGATGGCTTCCGAAAGCCTTTTCCAAGCCCTGTACTTCGATCAGTACCTTACTCTTATCGACGCTCACTTGTCCTCAGTCTCCTTTCCAGCTTATTCATAGCAAAGGTCAGAGCCATAACAATGACCAGATAAATCGCAGCCGCAGCCATTAATGGCCAGAAGGCATTGTAGGTACGGCTTTGGATCAGCATAGCCCCTCTTGTCAGATCCATCATTCCTATGTATCCGATGATTGAGGTTTCTTTGATCAATACAATAAATTCGTTCACTAATGCGGGAAGTACGTTTTTAAACGCCTGGGGCATAACGATCAGGCGCATGGTCTGGGAAAAGTTAAGACCCAGGCTTCTTCCGGCTTCTGTCTGTCCTTCATCAATGGACATGATTCCGGAACGTACGATCTCCGCCACATAGGCGCCGGAATTGATTCCGAAGGCAAGTCCGCCTACGATAATTCCGTTCATATTTACAGAGGCAAAAACTACAAAGTTCATGATCAGAAGCTGTATCATGGTAGGCGTACCGCGGATCACAGTAAGGTATACACGGCAAATAGCATTTAACAGCTTAAATTTTCCTGACTTATCATGAGTAGAACGGATAATCGCCACAAGAAAACCGATAATGATACCTACTATCACAGCAAAAACTGTAATGATCAAGGTGGTCTTCAGACCGTCTAACAACCACATATAACGATCATCTTTTATAAAATTGATATATAAATCATCTTTTATACTAGCTAATAACATTTCCTTTCCTCTTATCTTCCTGAAAAAGAGCTGTTGGCAAACGTCAACAGCTCTGTCACCTTACTATAACAAAATTTATTTCTTTACGATGATAACCTGGCTTGCGTCCGCATAAGTATCTGTAAAGTCAACGCTTGACAGACGGTCTTCTGTTACCGTCATACCTGCAGCACCAAAGTCAGCTTTTCCTGACTGAACTGCCGGAAGGATTGCGTCAAATTCCATGTCCTGTACTTCCAATTCGTATCCAAGCTTATCGCAGATGGCCTGTGCAATATCCACATCAATACCCACGATATCATCTCCGTCATGGTATTCATACGGTTCAAACTCTGCATTTGTAGCCATGATCAGAGTTCCGTTGGAACGGTCCACATCTTCTGGGGATTCGTATGGAGTCTCGCCGATGTTATCGCCGATATAATTATCCATAATGCTGTCAATAGTTCCGTCCTCTTTCAGTTCTTTTAATGCGCCGTTCATCGCCTCAAGAAGTTCATCGTTTCCTTTCTTTAAGCAGATGGCATACTCTTCTTCTGTCATTGGCTCGTCAAGGATCTTAAGGTCATCATTCAGCTCTACGAATTTAGCGGCCGGCTGGGAATCGATGATCACACAGTCCAGCTGTCCTTTCTTCAGTGCTAAAATAGCTTCGCTTCCCTTGCTGAAACGCTGAACAGTAGCGCCCTCTGCTTCATACTCAGAAGCCTCCAGGTCTCCTGTTGTTCCAAGCTGAACGCCAATCTTTTTCCCTGGCAGATCCTCGCTGGATGTGATTTCTGATGCATACACCGGTGCTGACATAGCTGCGATCATAGATACACTGAGTACTACTGCTGCAAACTTTTTCATGTTCTTCATTTTTCTTCCTCCTTAATGGCATATTTATGCATATGTTGTGTATATTTCTTACATCGTGACTTATATTTTACCATGTTTTTTCTAAAATGCAATAGCGGAAAACATTTTTACAAATCCAAAATAAAATATGCTAATATAATAAGATGTTATCAATTTTCATTTATTAAGGAGGGCACTATGGGAATGAATCAAACACCTGCTTCTGAGCGGGTACATATCAGCTTTTTTGGAAAACGCAATGCCGGAAAGTCCAGCATCATCAACGCAGTCACCAACCAGAACCTGGCTATTGTTTCCGAGGTCAAAGGGACTACCACTGACCCGGTATTTAAGACCATGGAGCTTTTACCCCTTGGCCCGGTTATGGTGATCGACACCCCTGGCATTGATGACGAGGGAGCTCTTGGAAAGCTCCGGGTTCAGAAAAGTTACCAGGTTTTAAATAAAACGGATATTGCCGTTTTGATCGTAGATGGAACAATAGGGATCACGAAAGAGGAAGAAGCCCTGATCCAGCGATTCCAGGCAAAAAATATTCCTTATCTTGTTGTTTACAATAAGTCGGATCTTCTTCCAGAAGAAAAAAAGGTGCTTTGGGAAAAGGGTACGGACGATTCCAATGAACTCTGGGTCAGCGCAGAAAAAAAGATCAACATTGAACTTTTAAAGGAAAAACTTGCTTCCCTGAAGCCGGAAGACACACACAAGTATCCTATCATCGCGGATCTGATCTCGCCTTTGGACCTTGTGATCCTGGTGGTGCCTATTGACAAGGCAGCTCCTAAAGGGAGGCTGATTCTTCCCCAGCAGCAGACTATCCGGGATATTCTGGAGCGGGGAGCTCTTTCCCTGGTGGTGAGGGACACAGAGCTTAAGGATACCCTTACCCATTTTCTTGCAAAAGGCGTCTGTCCAAAACTGGTAGTCACAGACAGCCAGGCATTTAAACGGGTATCCCAGGATACTCCAGAAAATATCCCCCTTACTTCTTTTTCCATTCTCTTTGCCAGATATAAAGGAGATTTGGGGACAGCAGTACAGGGCGCTGCCGCTCTTTCTTCCATTGAAAACGGAGATAAGATCCTGGTCGCAGAGGGCTGCACCCATCATCGCCAGTGTGACGATATCGGAACCTATAAAATTCCTAAATGGATACGGGAATATACAAAAAAGGAACCAGAATTTGTCTTTACCTCTGGCACAGAATTTCCCGACGACCTTTCTTCTTACAAACTGGTGGTCCACTGCGGAGGCTGCATGCTCAATGAAAGAGAAATGAAATACCGGATCGCCTGCTGCCAGGATCAGGGGGTGCCTGTGACTAATTATGGCATTTTGATCGCTCAGGTGACAGGAATTCTGCGCCGCAGTCTGGAACCATTTCCTGAAATCTTGAAATTTTTACCATGATTTCACCCATTGATAACATTTTTGTTATATGATAGGAAACTGTTGGGAGTATATTTAGATAAATACAGGAGGGACTTAACCTTATGAAATTTACCAAAATGCACGGAATAGGCAATGATTATGTATATGTAAACTGTTTTGAGGAGACTGTGATCGATCCCGCTGCCGTAGCCCGGTTTGTCAGCGACAGGCATTTCGGAATCGGTTCTGACGGCCTGATCCTCATCAAACCTTCAGAGGAAGCAGATTGTGAAATGGATATGTATAACCTGGACGGTTCCCAGGGAGCTATGTGCGGGAACGGCATCCGCTGCGTAGCTAAATACGTTTATGACCATGGCATCGTAGACAAAACTTCCCTTAGCATCGCCACAAAAAGCGGCATCAAATATGTGGATCTGGCTGTCCGAGACGGAAAGGTTTCCATGGTAAGGGTAAATATGGGTTCCCCGGTTCTTACAGCTCGTCTGATCCCGGTTGTTTCTGAATCAGAGGAAGTGATTGATGCTCCTATCGAAATAGAAGGAAACACTTACCGCTTTACTGCCGTCTCTATGGGAAATCCCCATGCTGTAGTTTATGTGGAGGATCTTGATAACCTGGAGATTGAAAAAATAGGGCCGCTTTTTGAAAACCATATTATTTTTCCAGACAGAGTAAATACTGAATTTGTAAAAGTGATCGACCGCCGCACTTTATCTATGCGGGTATGGGAACGGGGTTCCGGCGAAACCTTAGCCTGCGGAACCGGTGCCTGCGCTGTGGCTGTGGCTTCTGTCTTAAACGGACTTGTAGATGAAGACGTACCGGTCACAGTAAAGCTTCTTGGCGGGGATCTGCAGATCCTCTGGGACAGACAGGAAAACATTGTTTATATGACCGGAGAGGCAGTTACCGTATTCGATGGAGAGATCACACTCCCCTTTTAAATAAGATTCTTTTCCTATCTGCAGCAAAATTCACAGAAAAAACATCTTCAACCTTATAGATGTCCAGATTTTTTCAATATTTTGTATTGCAGATAAAGGTTCGCGCGTTGTATAATATCTCTGAGGTAATGCCCTATAATACTGGCATCCTAACTGCCTTGGATACTGGCAGGCATTTGGGTTCTATACGGAAAGGGTATTGGGTGGTGTTGCCTTAATATTTATCATATCGGAGGGCTTTTTATGTTAATTGATACAAAAGCAAAAGTAGGCGTATTTTCCATCGCTTTAGGCGCATATCTGCCGCAGTTCCCGTCTCTGGTGCCTGAATTTGAAAGTCAGTATGAAGCATTTAAAAAGACGCTTCCTGACACAGTAGAGATCATCGACGGCGGAATGGTAACTACTAAGGAACAGTCTCAGGCTGCAGGAGATTTATTCCGCGCAGCAGATGTGGATCTGGTGTTCCTTCAGCTTCTTACTTACGCTACATCTTATAATATGCTTCCTGCTGTAAAGGATCTGGATGTTCCCATCGTTCTGGTAAATGTCCAGAAGCTGAAAGCATTGGATTACGATCACACAGATATCGCTTCCTGGCTGGGTGAAGGCTATGCCTGCGGTGCAGTAGGAGAAATGGTTGCAGACCTTGAAAGATACGGAAAGAGACATGCTGTGATCACAGGCGTGGTTGAAGGCGGAGATCCTGTTGTTCAGGCTGAAATCGAAGACTGGTGCCGTGCAGCTCAGGTAAGAAGAAGATTCCGTGATACAAACATCGCACAGATCGGAAGACCTTATCCTGGAATGATGGACCTTTACATTGATGAATCAAATCTGTACAGAAGAATGCATTTGTATACCAAACAGTTTGACTGGGAAAAAATGTGGGCTATCGCTGACGACATTACAGACGAAGACGCTATCCGTGCAAAAGCACAGGACATCCTGGACACCTTTGATATCGAAGGCGGCGGAAGCATCGAAGAAGTTTGGGAAATGGCTAAATATGTAGTAGCTTTTGAAAAATGGGTAAAAGAGGAGAAGCTTGGTCTGATCGCTTCCCACTACGATGGATTTGCACAGGGTAAGGCTGGTATTCTTGACAGTATGCTTATCCCTGCATTCTCCATGCTGATCAAACAGGGAACTGCCTGCGCAGTTGAGGGCGACATCAAGGTTGCTATGGCTATGAGCATCTTAAAGACCATCTCCGGAACCGGTCAGCTTGCTGAAATGTATTCTATCGATTTTAATGATGATATTGCCATCATCGGACACAGCGGTTCAGGTGATGCCGATATTTCTGCGAAAAAACCGACTATGAAGATCGTGAAAGTATTCCACGGAAAGACCGGCGGCGGTTATTTAACACAGTTCTATCCGCATCTGGGACCTGTTACATATCTTGCCATCACACAGGATGGAGACGGACACTTTAAGTTTATCGTTGCAGAAGGCGTAAATGAGGACGGAAAGATCCTTTCCTTTGGCGATACAAACATGAGAACACGTTTCACCTGCGGAGCAAGAGAATTCGTGAACCGTTGGAGCGAATGCGGCCCGACCCATCATTTCGCAGCAGCTACAGGAAGACACATTGACACCATCCTGAAAGTAGCTAAGATCTTCGATATTCCGGTGGATATCGTAACCAGATAAAAAATAGATAAAATTTATGAGGGCGCTGTCGGATAATGTCGATTTTGCCCCCTGATAAACGGAAAAAGACTATCCTGTAAGATCAAGGTTTTATAAACCTCTGAATCTTTAGAGGATAGTCTTTTTTTGTACAGATTTTATCTTATTTATGCTATAATAATCAAAAAAGGAGGCTGCCGTATGAAAAACACAAAAAACCGAATAATTTTCCTTTTATCCGCCTTGCTCTTCCTTTCTCTGGCTGCATTGGCATTGATCCTTTTCAGAGGTCACTCTTCGTCAGGGGAGACTTCTTATCTGGTAACCCTGTCCTCTGACCAGCCGTCTGTATTTTCCATAGAAAATCATGGCCGGCTGAAGAAAGTACCAAACATTGGCTCAGTAACCGGAACCATTACAGAAGTTTACAATGGCTCCGCCACACTGGAAACGCCGGATAAAGCGGCCTATTCCGTAGAACTTAATCCCTTTGACACACTAAACAAAGGGGACAGACTGCTGGTATTTTTTACAGGATCTGTCCAGGAAATCTATCCAAGCCAATTTGAAAACCAGCTTGGCTATATTCTCTTAAACGACCTTTAACTTTCAGATAAACCGTTCCACGATAAATACTGCCGCGCACGCCAACAGCGCCACTGTCAGGAGACTTTTCTCTTTATACGCCGCGATCAGAGCCACCGCAAATCCTATGACTGCTGAAAGGACAGCGGAAGTAGAGGACAGGATTGCAGGAAAGGTCATAGCTGCCAGACATGCGTAGGGCACATAATATAAAAAAGATTTTATAAACGGGTTTGTGATCTCCCGCCTGGAAAGGGCCAGAGGAAGCATACGGATCAGATACGTCACTCCTGCCATTACCAGTATATAAAGATAAATATTAGGACGCATTGTTAGTTTCCTCCTTTACCGGACAGAAATAGGCGGCAAGCCCTGCTACCAGTATGGTAGTAATAATAATGACAAAGCCGGACGATACATTTTTCAGCACTGGAATCACTGTAAACAAAGTACTCACTGCCATAGCTCCGATGACAACGCCAAGTACCGCCCGGTTTGTCTTTGCCGGCGGAATGATCACTGCCAGGAACATTCCGTATATGGCAATGCCAAGGGCGCTTACGATAAAAGACGGGAGAAGGTTTCCCGAGACAGCTCCCGCCAGAGTTCCCAAAGTCCACCCTGGGATGGCCACGCACATTGCCCCGTAATTATACCAGGGACTAAGACGTCCCTCCTGGCTGGCACTGACTCCGAAAATTTCATCCGTCACACCAAAGGCAACAATATATCTGTGGGCGCTTTTGATCCCCTTTTCCAATTTTTGCGCAAGGGAAAAGGACATAAGACAGTACCGCAGATTAATGATAAGCTGTGTAAGAGCCATCTCCCAATAGGAACCGCCCGCTATAATAATGTCCAGCCCTGCAAACTGTCCCGCCGAAGTCAGATTCGTAAGGGAAATCAAGACTGCCTGCCAGATTCCCAGACCGCCGGAAACTGCCGCCATTCCAAAGGTAAAAGACACTGCAAAATATCCAAGGGCAATGGGAATCCCATCCTTTATTCCTTTTTTAAACCACTCTCTGTCCATACCGCACCCTCCATCTGTTGTTTTTCCTGATTTTTTGGCATGGTAATCTATTTTTTCCCATTTTTCCATATAAAAAGCGCTGCCTGTTAAAGGCAACGCTTATATTTTATCACCCGACACTCTTTCCTTCAACAATATTTTTCTTTCCCCGCCATCCAGCCGCCCTTTTATCTGCCGCTGCCGGTAAGGCGCTCCTTCCATTTTAGGGAATCCATTCCCCAAACATGCGTCCCCTACTTTGCCTTATCCAGTATCCTGTAATAAGACTTTGCCGTCACGCTGTAGATCAAAAGATAGACCAGGGCAAATACAGCGACAGTGGCCACTGTGCACAGGATGAAAAGCTGTGTATTATCCATCTGCATAAGCATCAGCAGACGCTTCATAAGAGGAAAGGCCATCCCGATATGCAGGCATGCCATAAGAAGAGGCAGGAAGAACACCATAAGGATCTGCCGGCGAATGGAAGATTTCACTTCCTTTTTGCTCATCCCCACTTTCCGCATGATCTCGTACCGCTCTTTGTCTTCATATCCCTCAGATATCTGTTTATAATAGATGATCATGGCAGTTCCTACTAAAAACAGTCCCCCGAGAAAGATTCCCAAAAAGAGCAGTCCGCCGTACATTGCGTAAAACTGGTCATGGTTTTCTTCTTTGATTTCAGTAGATACCCATAGGGTATCGGAAAGTTTCTGCTCCTGTATATACTCTTCTACATGTGTCCGCAAAAGTCCTCCATAGAAAAGTTCATCCTCTGAGGTACCGTCAATATTCAAGTTTACCTCCAGCATGGGAACACCCGAACTTTCCCCATAGATTTCTCTTTGTACAGCGTCAATCCGGTCGTAATCCTTTTCCGCCACAACGAAGCACAAACTGTCAAGGTCGTATAAATCATTCTGATTTTCAAGGGGCCAGGTATCCAGACGGTCCTTTACCGTCAAAGGCAGTTTTTCAAGGACAAAGGAATCTTCCTCTATATCCCCGTCGCTGTACACCAGGATTTCTCCTTCTTTAAGCTCTGTTTCCTCCTGCGTGATCCGCTGATATTCTTCACTGCTTATAATCTCTAAGATCACCATAGAACTGAAAACACTGGTATCATCCTGGAAACGGATCTGGTTCCCCTCAAGGAAACACACCTGATTCATGCTGATTTCCGATATAATGTCCTCACAGGGTATATCCTCCGCCTCCATAAAAGCCAGGATATTTTCTCTTGCCGCCTGAGCCTGCTTTCTGTCCGCGTTTCGTATTCCCACAGATACCTCGTAAGGATAACGGAAATTTAAAATATCCTGCATCCCAAAATTCAGGCTGATGGTGGTGGAAAGCATCAGAAGCACACCTGTACTTAAAATACAAATATTCGACAGTCCCACCGCGTTTTGTTTCATCCGGTAGATCATGCCGGATACACTTGTAAAATTTTTTGTCTTATAATAGAAACTCTTTTTCCACCGCATCATCTTAAGGATGGCAATACTTCCCGCCACAAACAGCAGGTATGTGCCCGCCATGACCAAAAGCACCGCCACAAAAAACAGGGTGATGGCATCCAGCGGAGATTTCGTAGTTACGGCAATGTAATACCCGCTCCCAAGACAGATAAATCCTAAAAGTGCCAGAAACCATTTCGCTTTAGGCTCTCTTTCCCCCACATTTCCGCCGGAAAGAAGCTCTACCGGACGGCTTAAATGTACACGGCGCAGATTATTTAAAAGGGTAAGAAGAAAAATTATCCCGAATATCACTGCGCACATTACAATACCGAAAAAAGATATCTCAAACCCGAACTGTGCAGGAATGTGGATCAGTTTTAAAAGAAGCAAAAGAGCCAGCTTGCTTCCTAAAATCCCAAAGAGCACTCCCAGGACCAGAGAGCACACAGAGGTAAGAACCGTCTCTATGGAAAGCATCCTTCCGATATGTCCTTTTTCCATTCCCAGGATATTATAAAGTCCCAGCTCCTTCTGTCTGCGCTTCATAACAAAGCTGTTGCTGTATAACAGAAAGATAAAGGAAAAGATCACCACCACGGCAATTCCCATAGAAAGGATGGACTGCACATCTCTGGCCCTGGGCAAAGCTTTGATCCCCGAATTTTTTAGTATAAAAAACATCATATAGAGCATGGCAATGCACACGATGCACATGATCATATACGGAACATAGGTGCCTTTGTTCTTTTTTATATTGGTAAGGGCCAGACGCCCGAAAACTCTCTTATGCATAGGCTTCACCGCCTGTAGTCAGTATCGTCAGTGTATCCGATATCATCTGATACATTTCCTGTCTGGATTTCTCTCCCCGGTAGATCTGATGGAACACTTCCCCGTCTTTGATAAAAAGAACTCTGGAGGCATGGCTTGCCGCCTGGGCGCTGTGAGTAACCATAAGGATCGTCTGTCCTGTCTCATTGATCTCACCGAAGATCTTTAAAAGACCTGCCGCAGCCTTGGAGTCCAGCGCCCCTGTAGGCTCATCTGCAAGAACCAATCGGGGCTGTGTGATCAAAGCTCTTGCCACGGCTGTTCTCTGCTTTTGCCCACCAGAGACTTCGTATGGAAATTTCTCCAGAATATCCGTAATTCCAAGGGATTTGGCAATGGGCCGGATCTTCTGCTCCATTTCCCTGTAATCTTCTCCCGCCAGGACAAGGGGCAGATAAATATTGTCCCGGATACTAAAGGTATCTAAAAGATTAAAATCCTGAAAGACAAAACCCAGATTCTTTCTCCTAAAAGCGGAAATTTCCTTTTCCGAAAGCTGCACGATACTCTTTCCCTCCAGGAGCACCTCCCCCTCCGTAGGGCGGTCTAAGGATGCCAAAATGTTTAAAAGCGTAGTCTTTCCGGACCCGGACTCTCCCATAATGGCCACAAATTCTCCTTCTTCTACAGAAAAGCTTACATTGGTAAGGGCCTGAACCTTATTTCCTCCAAACCTTGTGCTGTAAATCTTCTTTACATTGATCACTTCAAGCAATGACATAATTTTCTCTCCTCTCGCTATGATCTGTCTGCGGATATGCCTGTCATGTTAAGACCTTCACTTCATTGCTGCAGCCAAGAAGTGATATCTTATGCATTAAGTATAAAAGACAGGAGATACGGCTGCCATAGTTCTTGCTTACATTTTCCTAGGTAATTGTGACATTTTTGTAAGTTTCAGTAAATCTCCGCCTCTTTTCGCCCGAGTCCTAAAAATACCCTGGTTCCTTTTCCGGGAGCAGACTCGATCCGGATGGTATGACCCAGTTTTTTCATGATTTTTGCACAAAGATAAAGTCCGATTCCGGTGGAAGTGTTCTCCCTGCGCCCGTTATGTCCCGTATAGCCTTTTTCAAACACCCGTGGAAGATCTTCTCCCCGTATGCCGATGCCGGTATCTTCTATCACCAGCTCCTCTTTTTCCTGAGATAAATAAATGGATATTTTTCCTTTTTCTGTATATTTTAAGGCGTTTGACAAAATCTGGCCGATTACAAACCCCAGCCATTTAGGGTCTGTCAACGCCTCAAATTCCGTCCCGTCATAGGAAAGGGCAAGCCTTTTTCCCACAAAGATCCTGGCATATTTATGGATCTGTTCCCTCACGATTTCATCCAGGCTGCACTTTGTAAAAGTCATATCTGAAGAAATCTCCTCTGTGCGAAGATATCCAAGGACCATCTCCACATACCGCTCCACCTTAAACAGCTCGTCAAGAGCCGCCTGGTTTACGCCTTCCGGCTCTGCCAAAAGCAGACGAAGGGCGGCGATAGGCGTTTTTATCTGATGCACCCACATGGAATAATAATCGGAAAGTTCCTCGTAAAATTTTCTCCGCTCTGTCTCCGTCTTTCGTCTCTGCCCTTCTACCTCTTCCAGGATTTCCATATATAAGGCCTCTTTTTTATCCAGGGGCTCCTCTAAAAATTCCAGGCTCTCCGGCAGATCTTTTTTTATCTGTTCCAAAGTTTTCACCCTGGCATGGTATTTTGAATAATCCCAAAATAAAAATGCCAGTCCTGCCGCACCGCATAAAATGGCACAGTACAAAACCGGCTCACAAGAAATATCGTACAGTGCCAATACTCCCGCCCCTATAGCAAGCATCAGGCAAAAGAGCGCCGGCACCTTCCATATTTTCTTTAAATATTCTAAAAAAGACTTCATAACTTTACACCATATACCCTAAACCTTTTTTTGTAATGATAAAATCCTTAAGCCCAATTCCCTCCAGCTTTTTACGGAGACGGTTAATGTTTACCGTAAGGGTATTGTCATCCACAAAACTGTCATTTTCCCAAAGCTTCGTCATAATGGTATCTCTGGATACCACCCTGCCGCCATGCTCAAAAAGGGTCCAGAGAATACGCAGCTCATTTTTAGTCAGTTCCACTGTTTTTCCTTCCCAGGTTAAAGTTGCATTTCCCAGACTTAACACGGCCTTACCATACTCCAGGATATCCGATGCCTTTCCAAAGGAATAACTTCTGCGCAGAATGGCCTGTACTTTCGCTGCAAGCACATCCAGGTCAAAGGGCTTGGGGATAAAGTCATCCGCCCCTCTGCTCATTGCCATCACCATGTTCATATTATCAGAAGCCGAAGATAAAAATATGATGGGTACCTGGGAAATCCTGCGGATTTCATCGCACCAGTAAAATCCATTGTAATAGGGAAGCTTTAAATCCAAAAGGACAAGCTGGGGATCCATCTTTACAAACTCTGTCAGTACATGAGAAAAATCCCGGACGTATTCCACCTCATACCCCCAGGATTCCAAATGTTTTTTTACAAGAGCAGCTATCGTCTTATCATCTTCTACGATCAATACCTTATACATACACTGCCTCTTTCCGATTATTTTTCTAATTCCTTTACACTGCCCAGTACACGGAAACCATTGCCGCGAAGTACGCTTTCCGTAGCGAAAATTTCTTCTGCGTGCAAAATGATCACTGGGATCAAATCTTCCCGGCGAAATGAAGTATAAATATAATTCAGGCTTACATTGCTTTCTGCAAGAACGCTCAAAAGCTCGTCCAGACCGCCTACTTCATCCTTTAAATCTACCACGATAACGTCCGTGATCCTGTTCATGTATCCGTTTTCTGTCAAAACCTCTTCTGCTTTTTCCGGAGCGTCAGATACCATACGGAAAATAGCAAACTCAGGTGTATCAAAGCAGGCGAACCCAAAAATATTCACATTGTTCTCTGCCAGTATATTCGTTACTTTTTTCAGGCTGCCTGCCTTATTTTCTACAAATACGATATTCTGTTTGATCATAATAGTTCTCCTCTCAAATACTAAAAGATATTATAACACCTCTTATCCAGGATTGAAACTCCCAATCATTTAAAGTATAATAATATCTGATTTTTTATAAAAATACATACAGGAGGTATTCCCATGATCGTAGATTCCCATACCCATATTTTCCCCGATAAAGTGGCGGCAAAAGCCCTTCCAAAACTTTCCTCTGTAATCCATCTGGAACCATCCATGGACGGAACCATAAACGGACTGAAGGAATCTATGGAAAGAGGCGGCGTGGATATCAGCATAATCCTGCCAATCGTCACTGCACCCCATCAGTTTGATTCCATCCTTCGTTTCGCCGTTTCGGTAAACGAAACCTGCTCTTTTGGCAGCGGCCCGCGCCTGGTATCCCTTGCCGGAATTCACCCCCAGTCTGATACTTATAAGGAACAACTGCGCCAGATCAAGCGGGAAGGTTTTGCAGGAATCAAGCTTCATCCCAATTACCAGGGACTGAAATTCGATGATATCCGTTATATGCGGCTGATCTATGAGGCATCAGCCCTTGGCCTTTCCATCGTTACCCACACAGGGGCTGATCCCTATACACCGGACGATGTATTCTGCTCTCCGGATATGATCCTCCATGTATTAGATGAAGTGGCTCCTCCCAAGCTTATCCTGGCTCATATGGGAAGCAATGAAAATTACCAGGAATCTGAGGAAAAACTCTGCGGCAAAAATGTTTATTTTGATACCGCTTATTCCCTCATGCATATGGAGGAATCCCAGCTTGTCCGTATGATACATGAACACGGGGCAGACAAAGTCCTTTTCGGAACCGACTCTCCCTGGACAGAACAAAAAGACTGCGTAGACAAACTACATTCCCTGTCTGGTCTTTCTGAAAAAGAAAAACAGCAGATCCTGTACGAAAATGCCGCTTTTCTCTTTCAGTTATAATTCATTCTCTTCTTTTTCCGGAAGGGCTACCTTACGTTTTACATGCACCTCTTCGTCATAGCAGGTAAAGATATCTTCTACCTGCTTTTTCTCCATCTTAGGTGTCAAAAGGCTAACCACAGGAACTATGATCAGTCCTGCTGCCATAGCCACGGCACCTGCATTAATGGAGGACTCTATAAAATGAAGGAACATATTTGCAACTGTGATTCCTACTCCGGCAATGAAGCTTGCCCATACGCCAGCCCGGGTAGTTCCTTTCCAGAAAAGCCCGTATAAAAACGGAGCCAGGAAAGCGCCCGCTAAAGCTCCCCAGGAAATCCCCATCAACTGTGCGATAAAAGTAGGCGGATCCAGCGCCAGCACTACAGAGATTGCGATAAAGAAAACGATCAATATCCTCATAATAAGAAGCTGCTTCTTTTCACTAAGGTCTTTCGCCAGATTTCCTTTGATAAAGTCCAAAGTAAGGGTGGAACTTGACGTAAGCACCAGTGAGGACAGTGTGGACATAGAGGCGGAAAGCACTAAAATGACCACAATTCCTATCAGCACATCCGGCAAAGAAGAGAGCATCTGCGGGATGATCGCATCGTAGATAATGCTTCCGTCTGCAGCATACAGCTCCGGTGAATCAAACAAACGTCCAAAGCCGCCCAGGAAGTAACACCCTCCGGAAATGATCACTGCAAATAAAGTAGAAATGATCGTTCCCGTCTTCACTGCTTTTTCATCTTTTATAGTATAAAATTTATGCACCATCTGAGGCAGCCCCCAGGTTCCGAGGGAAGTCAGCACGATGACCCCCAGAAGGTTTAATGGGTCCGGCCCGAAAAAAGAAGCAAAGGCGCCCTGCTGTCCAAGAGTCACGGGAACGTCGCTTTCCAGCATGGAAAGATTTTTTACTGCCTCTATAAAACCGCCCTGTCCGTTCAGTACAGCGGCGACCACAGCGATGATGCCGCCGATCATAATGATCCCCTGGATAAAATCATTGATAGCCGTCGCCATATATCCCCCAAGGATCACATACACCCCTGTAAGGGTAGCCATAAGGACCACGCATACCTCATATGGGATGTTAAAGGACATTCCAAACAGTCTGGAAAGCCCGTTATACAAAGAAGCCGTGTAAGGAATAAGAAACACGAACACAATAGCCGAAGCTGCGATGCGCAGCGCATTGCTGGAGAATCTTTTCCCGAAAAAATCCGGCATGGTAGCCGCCTGGAGATGCTTGGTCATAATCCTGGTCCGGCGCCCTAAAACTACCCATGCCAAAAGGCTTCCAAGGATGGCGTTTCCCAACCCGATCCAGGTAGATGCAAGTCCATACTTCCATCCAAACTGTCCTGCGTAACCTACAAATACAACCGCTGAAAAGTAAGAAGTTCCATATGCAAAGGCTGTCAGCCATGGGCCTACATTTCTGCCGCCTAATACAAAACCGTTCACACTGGACGCATGTTTGCGCGTCACCACTCCCACACCGATCATAATCCCGAAGAATATGACCAGCATAACCAACTTAACTGCCATTTCTTTCTTCCTCCTCAAGAGCTTTTTACTTTCTCGCGTTAAAGCGTTACGCTTTTACTCGCTAAATTATTTTCTCCAAAGTATACATGGTTATTTTATAAAAGTCAATACTTTTTTTAGAAATAAAACAGTTGACTTTTTTTCATAAATTAGGTATAGTTACTTTAACGAGTAGGCGCGTTAATGCGCGAATTTATTCTGCCAATGGGGGCATTGATTCTGCAGCTTTTCTTATATTTATGTTAAGATGCAGAATCTTTTCTTGTCCTGTAAGGAAATCTTTCTAGACTTCATGCCCCGCGGCAAAGGAGGAAACCATGCCTATCACGGAAATTTTGGAAAAAAACTGCCGCCTGTACGGCGACGATGTCTGTCTGGTGGAAATTAACCCGGAAATGCCGGAGACCAGACGTGTTACGTGGAAAGAATATGAGCTGATCGAACCGGTGCGTGCAGCCTATTACCGCCGGGAGATCACCTGGAATGTATTTAACGAAAAGGCAAACCGCTTTGCAAATTTGCTTTTGGAGCGGGGCGTACGAAAGGGAGACAAAGTTGCCATCCTGCTTATGAACTGTCTGGAATGGCTTCCTATTTATTTCGGTATTTTAAAAACAGGGGCTTTGGCGGTCCCCATGAATTTCCGTTATTCTGCGGAAGAAATCCAGTACTGTCTGGATCTGGCGGAAGTAGATATCCTTGTATTCGGTCCGGAATTTATCGGACGTGTGGAAGAAGTCGCAGATGAGATCGGCAAACACCGCCTTCTCTTCTATGTAGGCGACGGCTGTCCTGGCTTTGCAGAGGATTACACTATGCTCACCGCTAACTGTTCCAGCCAGTCTCCTAAAATTGACATTGCAGATGAAGATTACGCGGCCATTTATTTTTCTTCCGGGACCACAGGCTTCCCGAAAGCGATTTTACACCGGCACCAGGCCCTTATGCATGCTGCCAAAACAGAACAGCATCATCACGGCCAGACCAAAGACGACGTTTTCCTCTGTATTCCGCCCCTTTATCATACCGGGGCAAAGATGCACTGGTTCGGCACTTTCCTCACAGGAGGGAAAGCCGTTCTTTTAAAAGGAACGAACCCTGAATTTATTCTCCGGGCAGTATCAGAAGAAAAGTGTACCATCGTCTGGCTTCTTGTTCCCTGGGCACAGGATCTTCTTCTGGCACTGGACAGCGGAAAGATTAAATTAGACATGTACCAGCTGGATCAGTGGCGGCTGATGCATATCGGCGCACAGCCTGTACCTCAAAGTCTGATCAAACATTGGAAAAAATATTTTCCTCATCACCAGTATGACACTAACTATGGTCTTAGTGAATCCATCGGGCCTGGCTGTGTGCATCTGGGAGTGGAAAACATTCATAAAGTAGGCGCTATCGGAAAAGCCGGCTATGGCTGGGAAACCAAGATTATTGATGATAAGGGAAATCCTGTTAAACAGGGCGAAACCGGGGAACTTGCAGTAAAAGGGCCCGGTGTCATGGTCTGCTATTATAATGACCCTAAAGCTACCAGCGAAGTCCTTCATGACGGCTGGCTGTACACAGGCGATATGGCAATGGAGGATGAAGACGGATTTATCTTCTTAGTTGACCGGAAAAAAGATGTTATCATCAGCGGCGGAGAAAATATTTATCCTGTACAGATCGAAGACTTCCTGCATACACACGAAGCCATTCATGACGTAGCCGTCATCGGCCTTCCCGATCCCCGTCTGGGAGAAATCTCTGCTGCGATCATCTCCTTAAAACCTGGCTTCACCTGTACGGAAGAGGACATTAATCTCTTCTGCAAACAGCTTCCACGGTACAAACGTCCAAAGAAGATTTTCTTTGCCGATGTTCCCCGCAACGCTACCGGAAAAATCGAAAAGCCTAAGCTTCGTGAAATGTACGGTGCGTCCCATCTTGTGGCGGCTCAGAACCGTGGGTAAGATTTTTTGCAATTAAAAAGGACATCGTCTATCTTCCTGACAGATAGAGGATGTCTTTTTTATTCACCTGTCCGCTGAAAAAGAACCGGACATCTCTGTCCGGCTCCTTTTATTCAGGTTTATGGAGGTAAACCATTTCTTTAAATTTCATTTCCGGGAAATTTAGGAATTCCCGCAAAGCCTGCTGCCAATTCTTCATCCGTAGGAATATAGTCCGCCATTTCCCCATTATTGTATTTCTCATAGGCTACCATATCGAAATATCCGGTTCCTGTAAGGCCAAATACGATGGTCTTTTCTTCTCCGGTCTCCTTGCACTTCATTGCCTCATCAATGGCTACCCGGATGGCATGGGAGCTTTCCGGCGCCGGAAGGATTCCTTCCACTCTTGCGAACATTTCTGCCGCCTCAAACACTGCGGTCTGTTCTACGGAGCGGGCTTCCATTAATCCGTCATCATATAGTTTAGAAAGAATGGAACTCATTCCATGATATCTGAGTCCGCCGGCATGATTTGCAGAAGGGATAAAGTTGCTTCCCAGTGTGTACATTTTTGCCAGTGGCGTTACCATACCTGTATCACAGAAATCGTAAACATATTTTCCTCTGGTAAGGCTTGGGCAGGATGCCGGCTCTACAGCTATAAACTGATAGTCCCTTTCACCACGAAGTTTCTCTCCCATAAATGGAGAAATCAGACCGCCCAGGTTTGAACCGCCGCCTGCGCAGCCGATTATCATATCCGCCTTAATCCCATATTTATCCAGTGCAGCTTTTGTCTCTAATCCTATGATAGACTGGTGAAGGAGCACCTGATTTAACACACTGCCTAAAACGTAACGGTAACCCTCCTGCTTAGTCGCACATTCTACCGCCTCTGAAATAGCGCAGCCAAGGCTTCCTGTAGTTCCCGGATGCTCCGCAAGGATCTTTCTTCCTACTTCTGTAGTGTCTGACGGAGACGGTGTAACCTTTGCCCCGTAAGTCCGCATTACTTCTCTGCGGAAAGGTTTCTGCTCATAAGAACATTTTACCATATAAACCTGGCAGTCCAGGTTCAGATATGCACATGCCATAGAAAGGGCAGTTCCCCACTGGCCGGCTCCTGTTTCTGTTGTCACACCTTTCAAGCCCTGTTTCTTTGCATAATAAGCCTGTGCAATAGCAGAATTTAATTTATGGCTTCCGCTTGTATTATTCCCCTCAAATTTATAATAAATCTTTGCAGGAGTCTGAAGCTTTTCTTCCAGACAGTATGCACGCACCAGGGGAGAGGGACGGTACATTTTATAAAAGTTCCGAATTTCTTCAGGAATTTCAATATATGCGGTATCATCGTCCAATTCCTGTTTTACCAGCTCATCGCAAAAAACCGCTCCCAGTTCCTGCGCAGTCATCGGTTTTAAGGTTCCAGGATTTAAAAGGGGCGCAGGTTTTTCTTTCATATCTGCCCGGACATTGTACCATGCTGTAGGCATTTCCTGCTCTTCCAGATAGATTTTATAAGGGATGTTTTTTGTTTCTGCCATGTTTTTTTCTCCTCTCTTTCATTCATTTTCCTGGTGGAAGACGGATTTCCATATATCCCCTTCAGAATAACCCTTAAAGGACACTCCGAAGCATAAAAAAATACCCTCGTCTCCCACAACTACATACTTTGCAGGGACAAGAGCAAAACTCCTGCGGTGCCACCCGGCTTGGTATCAACATACCCACTCATTGCATACTAACATATGCGTCCTTTTCTAACGGAGTCTGTTCTCCGGCTCGCTTACTGTATCCGGTTCAGCTCGCCCTTAGAAGCCCATTCCCTTTTATCACAGATACCGCTTTCCACCAACTGCGGCTCTCTGAAATCTGATTCCTAAAAGGTACTTACTCTTCTTCAACGGTTTACTAGGTTGAATTATTTATACCATAATTTATGCACGTTTGTCAAGATAGTTCTTAATTTTCGGAATATTTCCTTCAAAATATAAACCGGGAGAGGAAACTCTCTGGTTTACAGACCGTGCTGTATCCCCAATAACCTCTCCCGGCTGGATAAATTGATTATAACTCCTCGTCTATGTATCTTTGGATATTGGAGGCGTTTACATATTTTTTCAGATGTTCCCCATCTGTGATCACTAAAGTAGGAGCCTGCATGATGCCAAACTGTTTCGCCAGTTCTGGATTTTCTTCTGCGTCGATAACTTCCAGTTCTTCTCCTTCCAGCATCTTCTTTGCTATACGGCAGTTCGGGCAGGTGCTGGTAGTAAAGAGGTATCTATGCGTCTCCATTGGTTTTATTTCCACATCATCGTCCTTCATGGTGACTACGCTGGCATGTACCTTTTTTACCTTGGAATGTGTAATATCATAAAGGGTCCGGTTCTTATACTCCTGAGCCTTTCCATCGTTCCAGTTCTGTACTGGACGATAGTACCCGGTAATACGGCTGTAAACTTCTGCTTTCTTTCCGCATTTAGGACAGGTAAAGTGCTCCCCGCTTAAATATCCATGCTCCTGGCAGACAGAATACGTGGGAGAAATGGTGTAATATGGCAGGCGGTAGTTTTCTGCGATCTTCCGTACAAGGGAGGCCGCCGCCTTCCAGTCAGGAAGCTTTTCTCCTAAGAAGCCATGGAACACAGTTCCTGAAGTATAAAGGGTCTGAAGCTCATCCTGGATATCCAGGGCATCAAAAATGTCTGAGCTGAATTCAACAGGCAGATGAGAACTGTTTGTATAATAAGGAACATCCCCTTTGCTGCCTGCAGTGCGGATATCCGGCCAGCGTTTTCTGTCATGTTTGGCAAGGCGGTAAGCAGTGGATTCCGCCGGCGTAGCTTCCAGGTTAAACAGTTCGCCCACATACTCTTCCTGGTAATCAGAAAGACGGCTGCGCATATGCTCTAAGACTTCTTTGGTAAACTTCTGGGTGCGCTCGTCCGTCATATCACAGCCAAGCCATTTTGCATTTAATCCTGCCTCATTCATCCCCACAAGCCCTATGGTAGAGAAATGATTGTCAAAGCTTCCCAGATATCTCTTTGTATAAGGATACAGTCCTTCTTCCAAAAGTTTTCCGATAATCTCACGTTTTATGTGAAGAGATCTGGCTGCTATATCCATCATATGATCCAGCCTGTGATAAAACTCCTCTGGCGTCTTGGAAAGGTAAGCAATCCTTGGCATATTAATGGTAACGACGCCTACAGACCCGGTGCTTTCCCCTGAGCCAAAGAAACCGCCGCTCTTTTTGCGAAGCTCACGGAGATCTAGGCGGAGGCGGCAGCACATGCTGCGGATATCGCTGGGTTTCATATCACTGTTAATATAATTGGAAAAATACGGAGTTCCATATTTCGCTGTCATTTCAAAAAGGAGGCGGTTGTTCTCTGTATCTGACCAGTCAAAGTCTTTTGTAATGGAATAGGTGGGAATCGGATACTGGAATCCTCTTCCGTGGGCATCGCCTTCGATCATAGTCTCGATAAACGCCTTGTTTACCATATCCATTTCTTTTTTGCAGTCTTTATATTTAAAGTCCATCTCCTTGCCGCCTACGATAGCCGGAAGCTCTGCAAGGTCGTCAGGAACGGTCCAGTCCAGTGTAATATTGGAAAACGGCGCCTGGGTTCCCCAGCGGCTTGGCGTGTTTACTCCATAAATAAAGGATTCAATGCATTTTTTCACCTCTGGATAAGACAGGTTATCTGCCTTTACGAAAGGAGCCAGGTAAGTGTCAAAGGAGGAGAAAGCCTGAGCTCCTGCCCACTCATTCTGCATGATTCCCAGGAAATTCACCATCTGGTTGCACAGCACGCTTAAATGTTTAGCCGGGGAAGAGGTAATCTTTCCTTCAATGCCCCCAAGGCCTTCCTGAATAAGCTGTTTTAACGACCATCCTGCACAGTAGCCTGTCAGCATGGACAGGTCATGGATATGGATATCTGCATTCCTGTGCGCTTCTGCGATCTCATTGTCATAAATCTCAGAAAGCCAGTAATTCGCAGTCACTGCGCCGGAATTGCTTAAGATCAGACCTCCCACAGAGTAGGTAACTGTAGAATTTTCTTTTACTCTCCAGTCCTCTACTTTCACATAGCTGTTTACAATCTCTTTATAATCCAGGATAGTGGATTTCATATTGCGGACTTTTTCTCTCTGTTTGCGGTAGAGGATATATGCCTTCGCTACATCTGCGTAGCCGGCCTGTATCAGCACGTTCTCCACGCTGTCCTGGATATCCTCCACTGTAATCTTATTATCGGAGATCTTGTTCTGAAAATCAGAAGTTACCCGAAGCCCCAAAAGATCGATCATATCCTGGCTGTATACTTTATCTTTCGCCACAAATGCTTTATTGATCGCAGATGTGATTTTCCCCATTTTAAATTCATCAATTTCCCCATCACGTTTTACTACCTGAAACATTCCGCCTAATGCCTCCTCCTACTTGTCAAAAACTCTCTTTTATTGCCGCGCCTAAATTGCGCGCAAGAATATTGTAGCAAACTCTTCCAGGTACGTCAATATCAAAAACACCATATCTTGTGCCAAATAATAAAAAGGCACAAAATATGGTGTTTTACTCTAATTTACCGGCAGCCCGGCAGTATGATACCCAGAAAGGGTTTTTAAGCCTGTCAGCACACATTTGCGTATATTTCCGAGATCGGAA
>CALIZJ010000028.1 GCA_938028845.1 uncultured Blautia sp. | reverse complement strand
AGCTTGCAGAGCAGGAAGGCGTGGATCTGCGTCTGTATAAAGTTATTTATCAGGCCATTGAAGACATCGAGGCTGCTATGAAGGGAATGTTGGACCCTGTATACGAAGAAAAAGTCATCGGCCACGCACAGATCCGCCAGCTTTTCAAAGCTTCCGGAGTGGGTACTATTGCCGGAAGTTACGTGCTGGACGGTGTGTTCCAGAGAAACTGCAAAGTCCGCATTACCAGAGAGGGCGAGCAGATTTACGAAGGCGAACTTGCATCCTTAAAGCGTTTCAAGGATGACGTGAAAGAAGTAAAGGCCGGATATGAGTGCGGTCTTGTATTCGACGGATTTAACGATATCAAGGAAGAGGATCTTGTAGAGGCATATATCATGGTAGAAGTACCCAGATAGGAGAGATGCGTAATGAGAAAAAACAGCATTAAGAATACCAGGGTAAACGCAGAGGTGCAGAGAGAACTGAGCGCGATCATCCGAAATGAGATCAAAGATCCCCGTATTCACCCCATGACATCTGTCATGACTGTAGAGGTAGCGCCGGATTTAAAGACCTGCAAGGCATATATCAGCGTTCTGGGAGACGAGACGGCAAAGGAAGCGACCATAAAAGGTCTCTCCAGCGCAGAGGGATTTATCAGACGGGAACTTGCAAGAAACTTAAATCTTCGCAATACGCCTGAGATCCGGTTTATCTTAGATGAGTCCATTGAATATGGAGTAAACATGTCGAAGCTGATCGACGATGTAGCCAGAAAAGATGCCTCCCATGAGGCAGAGGAATCATAACAGGGGGAAATCATGAAGAATATTTCAGAAGTGCTGTATGATGTGCGTACCATAGGAATTGCAGGGCACATCCGTCCGGATGGAGACTGTGTGGGTTCTTGCATGGCATTGTATTTATATTTAAAGAAGAACTATCCGGAGATCCAAACGGATATATATATGGAAGCTCCCCGTCCGGTATTTCAGTATATAGAAGGAATCGATGAGATCCGTACAGAAGCGGAAGGGGAAAAGGAATATGATCTGTTTATTACCTGTGATGTAAGTTCCAAGGACAGGATCGCAGTTGCGGCAGAATATTTTGAAAAGGCAAAAAATACAGTCTGCATCGACCATCACGTGAGCAATCGGGGCTTTGCCCAGATCAATCATGTGATGGGCGAAGTAAGCTCTGCCAGTGAAGTTTTATATGGACTTATGGATGCAGATAAGATCGACCAGTCCATAGCGGTAGCTATATACACAGGGATCATTCATGACACAGGCGTATTTCAGTATTCTTCCACTTCTCCGGAGACCATGCGCATTGCCGGAGAACTTATGAAAACCGGCTTTGATTTCAGCAAGGTGATCGATAAATCATTTTATGAAAAGACCTATCTTCAGAACCAGGTCATGGGAAGGGTTTTGGCAGAGAGCATTATGCTCCAGGATGGGAAATGTATCGTAGGATATCTGCGCAGAAAGGATATGATCTTTTACGGCGTGGATGGAAAGGATCTGGAAGGAATCGTAAGCCAGCTCCGTCTGACTAAAGGCGTGGAAGTAGCTATCTTCCTTTATGAGATCCGGACACAGGTATTTAAGGTATCCATGCGCTCAAATGGAAATGTGGATGTAAGCAAGATCGCCGTATATTTCGGCGGCGGCGGCCATACCCGTGCAGCCGGCTGTGACCTTCAGGGCTCCATGTATGATGTGGTGAATAATATCACTGCTGAGATCGAGCGGCAGATGCCTATGGAGCAGGATTGATGGACGGAGTATTAGTAATCTGCAAGGAAAAAGGCTATACCTCCCATGACGTGGTGGCAAAGCTGCGTGGAATCCTTCACATGAAAAAAATCGGACATACGGGAACATTGGACCCGGATGCAGAAGGGGTTTTGCCGGTGGTACTGGGAAAAGCCACAAAGCTTGCTGATATGCTTACAGAGAAAGAGAAAACTTACGAAGCGGTTCTGCATTTAGGGATCGTTACAGATACACAGGATATGACAGGCACTGTTCTTTTTGAGGTGCAGCCGGAAGAGGATGAGGAAAAGATCCGTCAGGCTGTGGAAAGCTTTTTAGGACCTCAGATGCAGGTGCCACCCATGTATTCTGCTTTGAAGGTAGATGGGAAAAAGCTTTATGAGCTGGCAAGAGAAGGAAAAACAGTGGAGCGCGCCCCCAGGCAGGTTCAATTTTATTCCATTGATATCCTGGAGATAAAACAGCCTTTGGTTAGTTTCCGTGTGACCTGCAGCAAAGGAACCTACATCCGTACCCTCTGCCACGATATCGGCCAGAAGCTTGGATGCGGGGGCTGTATGGAAAAGCTGGTCCGGACAAAGACGGGAAGATTTTCTATGGAAGAAGCCCTTACCCTTTCCCAGGTTGAAAAAATGGCGGGAGAGGGAACGATCGCAGAAAAAGTTATCGGTCTGGAAACTGTCCTGGCAGAATATCCCGCCGTTCATAGTCTGATGGAAGCAGACCGCCTTCTGGAAAATGGAAATTCCGTTAAGGAAAAAGATACGGCAGATCCTCTGATAACAGAGGGGTGGGTTAGAATGTACACCAGCCGGGACCGGCTTGTGGGTATTTATGCCTGGGAGCCTAAAAGGCGGCGTTATTCCCCTGTGAAGATGTTTTTATAAAGAGTAAACGGCAGTATAGTAGGAGTAGACCATGGAGTATGTAAGGATTGAAGAAGAGTTTCCCAGGCTTACTGCGGGCAGCGCAGTGACATTGGGCAAGTTTGACGGGATACATAAAGGGCACCGGAAACTGATCGAAAAGATCCTGGAGCAAAAAGAGCAGGGAGCAAAGAGCGTAGTCTGTGCTTTTGAGGCTTCAAGCCAGATGCTTCTTTCCCACAGGGAGAGAAGAAAACTTTTGGAAAATACAGGGGTGGATATCCTGCTGGAATGTCCTTTAGACGAACACCTCCGCCATATGAAGGCGGAAAGCTTTGTAAAAGAAATCCTGGTAGGCGACTTAAAGGCGTCTTATGTGGCCGTGGGAGAAGATTACCGTTTTGGCTATGAACGGAAGGGGACACCAGCTCTTTTAAAGGAGTTAGGTGAAAAATATGGATTTGCGGTGGAGATCGTCCCAAAGGAGATGGACGGACACCGGAAGATCAGCAGCACATATATCCGTGAAGAATTAAAACATGGGAATATGGAAAAAATAACAGCACTTCTTGGATATGACTTCTTTTTAGACGGAGAAGTGGAGCATGGCAGGGGACTTGGACATAAAGTGCTTTTCCCCACTGCCAATCTCATCCCGCCGGGGGAAAAGCTGATGCCCCCAAGCGGTGTGTATGTAACTGTTTCAGACTTTGAGGGGCAGCTTTATGAAGGGATTTCAAATGTAGGCTTTAAACCTACAGTGGGAGAACAGTTCCTGGGAGTGGAAACGTATCTGTTCGACTGTGAAAAAGACCTGTATGGAGAAAAGTGTACAGTTTCTTTTAAAAAATTCCTGCGCCCGGAGAAAAAATTTTCCTCTCTTACTCTATTAAAGGAGCAGATGGAAAAAGACATTGTAAATGCAAAAAAATATTTTCAGGAAGAGCAGATAAACAAAGGATGACTTGTATTTTAGTGGAGGATAAGGTTTGGATAGCATAAGAAAAGCGATTGCAAAATACAAGGGAGATATAGAAGAATGACAGAGATTATTCTTGGATTGATCGGAGGGCTGGGGCTCTTTTTATTTGGAATGAAACAGATGAGCGATGCACTGGAAAAGGCTGCCGGTGCCAAAATGAGAGGGATCATGGAGTTTTTCACGAAAACGCCTATTCGCGGGATTTTGGTGGGCACCTTTTTTACTGCCGTCATCCAGTCTTCAAGTGCCACTACCGTAATGGTAGTCAGCTTTGTAAACTCAGGCCTTTTAAATCTGTACCAGGCGGCTGGTGTCATTATGGGAGCAAATATCGGTACGACGGTTACCTCCCAGTTGATTTCTTTTAACCTTTCTGTAGTTGCGCCGGTGATCGTGATGGCTGGTGTTATCATGACAATGTTCTGTAAGAATACTAAGGTACAAAGGATAGGAGAGGTCTGCCTGGGCTTTGGAATCCTGTTTTTAGGATTGAATTATATGTCGGATTCTATGTCAGTGCTTCGGGAATCGCCTCAAGTCATGGAGATCATGAGTTCTTTGACCAGCCATTTTCTGGCGGTATTGGTTGGAATCGTTGTGACAGCAGTTCTGCAGAGCTCTTCGGCAACGGTAGGCATCGTATTGCTTTTGGCAGAGCAGGGAATGTTGGATATCAGGATTTGCTTCTTTATTATCCTGGGATGTAATATCGGTTCCTGTGTATCGGCCCTTCTGGCTGCCTTAAATGGAAAAAAGATAGCCATGAGAGCCGCTTTGATCCATTTATTGTTTAATCTCATCGGAACGGCCGTTATGTATGTGATTTTTTCTGTAGCCTTAGAACCGGTTACGGAATTTATCGGGTGGATTTCCAATATGGATCCGGGACGGGAAGTAGCAAACGCCCATACCCTTATAAAAATTGCAGAAGTGATTCTTTTGGCGCCCTTTATTAAACAGATCGTCAAGGCTACTGGCTTTTTTGTCAGAGGGGATGAGAATATAAAGGATACCGCCTGCGATCTACAGTATATCGGGGAACGGTCCGTATTTTCTCCAACTACGGCAGTGTTTGATGCTACCAGGGAGATGGAGCGCATGGGAAGAATGGCGGTGGAAAATCTGGAACGGGCCATGAATGGCCTGCTTACCCTGAACCGGAAAGAGATTCAAAAGGTATATGAGGTAGAACAGCAGATCGACTTTTTAAACCGTGCAGTCACCGATTATCTTGTAAAAATCAATCAGACAACCCTTCCTATGGACGATGCCAAAAGTATAGGCGGACTGTTCCATGTAGTAAATGACATTGAACGGATCGGCGACCATGCGGAGAACATTGCGGATGCGGCGCGGATACGGATTTCCGAGCGGGTGGATTTCAGTCCTGCAGCAGAGAAAGAGCTTATGGGCATGCTGGACATGGTCCTTAAGGTCACTAGATATTCGCTGGATATGTTCTCAAATAATAATCAGGAACATATGCAGGAGATACTGGATCTGGAGGAAGGCGTGGACAAGGCGGAGAGAGAGCTTCAGGAGTCCCATGTAGAGAGGCTTACAAGGAACGAATGTACTGCGGAGGCAGGAATGTTGTTTTCCGATATCATCTCCGGACTGGAGCGGGTGGCGGACCATGCCACCAATATAGCCTTCTCTCTTTTGGAGGAGGATCCTATGGAGGGACGTCATAAGAAAAAGACCTGGGAGTGAACCGGATCAAAAAGGAACAGATTCCGATATTTTTAGGATAAAAAACAGTTTACAAAAGCGCAGAGTGTGTGCTATACTAGGCAAGGTGAGTTCAGCCCATATTCAGAAACAGGAGACTCCGACCGTTTCTTAATATGCGGCGATAAAAAAGAGAAAATAAGGAGGAAATCAAAATGATTTCAAAAGAAAAAAAAGCAGCAATCATGAAAGAATATGCAAGAAGCGAAGGTGACACAGGATCACCAGAAGTTCAGGTTGCAGTTCTGACAGCAAGAATTCAGGAGCTTACAGAGCATTTACAGACACATCACAAAGATCATCACTCCAGACGCGGTCTGCTGAAGATGGTTGGACAGAGACGTGGTCTGCTGGCTTACCTGAAGAAAACAGATATCGAAAGATACCGTGCACTGATTGAAAAATTAGGATTAAGAAAATAATTGGTATGCGGAAGGGCGGATTATCCATCCGCCCTATTTTTGGATGTTCGGACAGGAGTTATTTCCGAGACTACTGAAAAGCCTATTTCGGCGAAAATAGTTTTTTCAGTTGTTTCGGACTCCTGTTTCCACGTTCTAAATAGTGATTAATTTGGTAAAGGAGAAAGATTATGTACAAAAGTTATTCCATGGAATTGGCTGGAAGAACGCTGACAGTAGATATCGGCCGTGTGGCAAAACAGGCAAACGGCGCAGCATTGATGCATTACGGGGAGACTACCGTATTATCTACAGCTACAGCGTCTAAAGAGCCAAGAGAAGGGATCGATTTCTTCCCCTTAAGTGTAGAATACGAAGAAAAAATGTACGCTGTTGGAAAAATTCCGGGAGGATTTAATAAACGAGAGGGAAAGGCAAGTGAACATGCCATCCTTACTTCCCGTGTAATCGACCGTCCTATGCGTCCGTTATTCCCAAAGGATTATAGAAACGACGTAACTCTTGTAAATATGGTAATGTCCGTGGATCCGGAGTGTAATCCGGAGATTCCTGCTATGCTGGGTTCTGCTATCGCTACCTGCATTTCTGACATTCCTTTTGACGGCCCCTGCGCGACTACACAGGTAGGTCTTATAGACGGTGCGTTTATCATTAATCCTACTTTAGAGCAGAAAGAAGTTTCTGATCTTCAGCTTACAGTGGCTTCCACAAGGGAAAAAGTCATCATGATCGAAGCCGGAGCAAAAGAAGTTCCGGAAGATGTTATGATCGAAGCTATTTATAAGGCACATGAAGTAAACCAGGAGATCATCCAGTTTATTGACAAGATCGTAGCTGAGTGCGGAAAAGAAAAGCACACATACGAATCCTGTGCAGTACCGGAGGAACTGTTTGCAGCCATCAAGGAGATCATTCCGCCGGAAGAAATGGAAAAGGCAGTGTTTACAGATGAAAAGCAGGTAAGAGAGGAAAATATCCGGGAGCTTACCGCAAAACTTGAGGAGGCATTTGCCGATAAAGAAGACTGGCTTGCTGTTTTAGGGGAAGCTGTTTACCAGTATCAGAAAAAGACTGTCCGCAAAATGATCTTAAAGGATCATAAGCGTCCGGACGGCAGAGAGATCACCCAGATCCGTCCTCTGGCAGCAGAAGTGGATATTATCCCCCGCGTGCATGGTTCCGCTATGTTTACCCGCGGACAGACCCAGATCTGTACAGTAACTACTTTAGCACCTCTTGCAGATGCGCAGCGCCTGGATGGTCTGGATGAATTTGAGACAAGCAAGAGATATATGCATCACTATAACTTCCCGTCCTATTCTGTAGGAGAGACAAAGCCGTCCAGAGGACCGGGACGCCGTGAGATCGGACATGGAGCCCTTGCTGAGAGAGCACTTGTTCCTGTACTTCCTTCTGAGGAAGAATTCCCATATGCGATCCGGACCGTTTCTGAGACCTTTGAATCTAACGGTTCTACCTCTCAGGCAAGTATCTGTGCATCCACAATGTCTCTTATGGCGGCTGGCGTACCCATTAAGAAACCGGTTGCCGGTATTTCCTGCGGTCTTGTGACAGGAGAGACAGATGATGATTATATTGTTCTGACAGATATCCAGGGACTGGAAGATTTCTTTGGAGATATGGACTTTAAGGTTGCCGGAACCCATGACGGTATTACCGCTATCCAGATGGATATTAAGATCCATGGACTGACAAGGGACATTGTAGAGGAAGCTATCCGCAGAACAAAAGAGGCAAGAGAATACATCCTTACAGAAGTAATGGAAAAATGTATCGCTGTGCCAAGAGAAACTGTTGGAAAGTATGCACCGAAGATCATTCAGATCCAGATCGATCCCCAGAAGATCGGTGATGTAGTGGGACAGAGAGGAAAAACCATTAACACCATCATCGAGCGCACGGGCGTTAAGATTGACATTACAGACGACGGCGCTGTATCTATCTGCGGCCTGGATCAGAAGAGCATGGATGAAGCTGCCCGCATGGTAAAGATCATCGCTACAGATTTTGAAGCTGGACAGATCCTTACAGGACGGGTGATCAGCATTAAAGAGTTTGGTGCTTTCGTAGAGTTTGCACCGGGAAAAGAGGGAATGGTACACATTTCTAAGATTTGTAAAGAAAGAATCAATCGTGTGGAGGATGTTCTTACCCTTGGAGATAAGGTTAAGGTGGTCTGCCTTGGCAAGGACAAGATGGGAAGAATCAGCTTCAGCATGAAAGATGTACCGGAAGAAGCATAAGATCATGAGATATCATAATATTACAAAAGACGATATGCTTAACGGAGACGGCCTGCGCGTAGTCCTTTGGACCGCAGGCTGTTCCCATTGCTGTAAGGAATGTCAGAATCCCATTACCTGGGATCCAAACGGCGGCCTGCCTTTTACAGAAGCGGAAAAAGCGGAGATTTTTTCTGAGCTGGATAAGGATTACATAAGCGGTATTACATTTTCCGGAGGGGACCCTCTGCACCCGGCGAACATAAGCGAGGTTACAGCTCTTGCAAGAGAAATCCGGGAGAAATATCCCAATAAGACCATATGGCTGTATACAGGAGCTTTATGGGAAGAAATACAGAACGAAGAGATCGTGCGCTATCTGGACGTATGTATCGACGGTGAATTTGAAGTGGATAAAAAAGAGCTTTTGCTGAAATGGCGGGGCTCCAGTAATCAGCGGGTGATAGAAGTGCCGGCTACTCTGCGGGAAGGCAGAGTGGTTCTGCGGGAGGACTAAGGAGGATTGTGACCATGAAAAGGATCGCCAAATTTCATAAAGTAAGTGAAGAGAGATTTTCAGAAGACTGGAAGGATACGTTCCCGGACTATTCAGAGGATGAGATAAAGAAAATCTATGAAGGAATCCTTATTCCCAGGAGAGCGACAGCAGGAAGTGCCGGTTACGATTTCTTTTCTCCAGTGCCGGTTACGCTGAAGCCGGGTGAGACTATTAAGCTTCCCACAGGAATCCGGGTGGAAATGGATCAGGAATGGGTCTTAAAGTGCTATCCAAGGAGCGGGCTGGGATTTAAGTACCGCCTGCAGATGAATAACACAGTAGGCATTATCGACAGTGATTATTTTTACTCAGATAATGAAGGGCATATTTTTGCGAAGCTTACCAATGACACAAATGAGGACAGGACGGTAGAGATTCCTGCCGGAACTGGGTTTATGCAGGGAATTTTTGTAGAATATGGGATCACTGTGGATGACGATGTGACAGATATACGCAACGGCGGCTTAGGGAGCACCACAAAATAACAGTCTTGTAAAAAGGCACAGCCTAGATATAAGGTATTTATTTGCGGCGGAAAAGGTAAGGCTTGCTTCGCCGCATATTTTTTGATAAAATACTTTGAGAATCAAAATGTTTGAAGATGAAACTATGAACATAAATTAAGGAGGAATCGATATGGTGATCAAACCAAAAATCAGGGAGTTTATCTGCACCACAGCCCATCCCCAGGGATGTGCCAACAGCGTAGATACACAGCTTTCTTACGCTGCTTCCAAAGGAGTGGTAAGCGGCGCTAAAAGAGTATTGGTGATCGGATGCTCCACGGGGTATGGACTGGCATCCAGGATCAGCGCCCTTGAAAACTACGGGGCTGCCACTTTAGGCGTAATGTTTGAGCGCCCGGCAGCAGGCAGAAGAACCGCCACACCGGGATGGTACAACACAGCGGAATTTGAAAGAACTGCAGAAAAAAAGGGAATCTATGCAAAAACATTAAACGGAGATGCTTTTTCCAGAGAGATGAAGGAAAAAGTGATCGAGGTCATTAAAAAGGATTTAAAAACAGTGGATCTTGTGATCTACAGCCTTGCAGCACCCAGAAGAACAGACGAAAATGGCGTCACCTGGACTTCCTGCTTAAAGACTACAGGAAAAGCTTATACAGAAAAAAGCCTGGATTTAAGAGAGAATACGATAGTGGAAAAGACCATCGATCCTGCCACGGAAGAAGAAATCCAGGGAACCATAAAAGTAATGGGCGGAGAAGACTGGGCAGAGTGGATCGATGCCCTTAAAGAAGCGGATGTCTTAGAGAAAGAAGCGCTTACTGTGGCTTATTCCTACATTGGCCCGCAGATTACTTACCCCATTTATTATCACGGAACCATCGGTGCCGCAAAACAGCATCTTCATAAGACGGCAGAGGAGATCACAAAGGCACATCCGGATGTCCGGGCACTGATTTCCGTAAATAAAGGCCTGGTAACACAGGCAAGTGCAGCAATCCCGGTGGTTCCTCTGTATTTTTCCATTCTTTATAAAGTCATGAAGGAAAAAGGAATCCATGAAGGCTGTATCCAGCAGATGGTACGGCTGTTTACAGAAAAGCTTTATACAGAAAACGGCCCTGTGACCGATGAAAATGGTTTTGTACGAATGGATGACCTGGAAATGAGAGAAGATGTACAGGAGGAGATCAAAAAAGCCTGGACGGCAGTGGATACGGAAAATATCCGGGAGTACTGTGACATTGACGGCTACTGGGAAGATTTTTACCATATGTTTGGTTTTGGGTATGCCACCATTGATTATGAGAAAGACGTGGAGGCGCAGGTGGACATTCCAAGTATAAATGAATAGAGTTTAGATAAAAGAGGGATTCCTGGCGGGTCCTTCTTTTTTCTTTCTTCCGCCTTTGTACTGTGTATCATAAAACAGGTTTTGGATAATATATTACTATATCCGGAGATTGGCTTTGGCAGGAACGGGATGCCTGAGAAAGGAATGTGGTATCATGAAAGAGCATGTGACAAGGGCGAAAGAAGATCAAAATCCATATGAGAAATGTGTATTATGTCACCATACAGTAAACGTTAAAGTTTCGGAACCTGTGAGCTGCAGGATGCACTATGTGGAAGGCGCAGGACAGCTTTGCCCTGCATGTTATGCCCGCGTGTATGAGACCTGGAACCATGGACAGGCAGGAAAAAAGGCAGCCCCCTAAAAGGAGCTGCCTTTCTGCACACAAGCCTTATTCTAAAGGTTCTCCGGCTTCTTCCGCCTTTCTGGCGTTTTCCAGGACGATTTCAAAGGCGTTTGCCGCCCTG
>CALIZJ010000027.1 GCA_938028845.1 uncultured Blautia sp. | reverse complement strand
ATGGTGGATGCGGCTAAAGAACTGGATCTGCCGATCCATCTACATCTGTCTGAAGAAGAGCCCCAGGTGAAACGATCAAGGGAAGAGACGGGCCTTACGCCTTTTGGAGTTCTTCATGAAGCCGGCGGCTTTGACTGTAAAGTGCTCGTTGCCCATGGGCTGTGGGTGGAGGAAGAGGACTTGAAATTCTTAAAAAAGGATACCTGGTTTGCCTTTTGCCCTAAGACATATATGAAGCTTGCTTCGGGCAGAGGTGGTTTCTTTGAGCATTATAAACAGCTAAATTATGGATTCGGGACAGACGGCGCCGCAAGCTCAAATACCTTAAATCCTGTGGAGCAGGCGCGTATATTCGGCCTTTTAGGAAAATATCAGGATGGAAATGCGGCTGCTTATAAGGCTTCTGAAATCTGGCAGCATTTGATGAAAAGTCATGATGCATTTTCGTTTGGAAGCGGAAGGTTAAAGGAAGGCGCTCCGGCAGATCTGGTCATCTGGGATCTGCATCAGCTGGATACCTTCCCGTTTTACAATCCTATCTCCGCGATCCTTTACAGCAGCAGCGGCCAGAATGTAAAATATACTATGGTGGCCGGAGAATTTTTAAAATACGATGGCCGACTGAAAATGGATGTTAACGCGCTGGTAAAAGACGCGGTGCGTTTACAGAAAGAACTTTTGGCAAGAGGGAAGGGAAAGGCTGAGGTAACCTATTAAGGCTAAATGCCAAATTGCCTGTTACTGGTCAACTTGTGACCAGTAGCAAAAGAAAATGGAGGAAAAGTTTTGAAAGCGAAAAGAGTATTTATCATCGTACTTGACAGCTATGGAATCGGTTATGAACCAGATGCAGACAAGTTTGGGGATGTGGGCGCGAATACCCTGGCATCCATTGTAAAATCAGACAAGTATGATACTCCGAATATGAAAAAGATCGGTCTTTTTAACATTGAAGGAGTGGATTGCGCAGAAGGGGTGGAGAAACCCGTTGGCTCCTTCGCCAGAATGAGGGAAGCCTCTATGGGAAAGGATACCACAATTGGACATTGGGAGATTGCTGGAGTGATTTCGCCGAATCCTATGCCTACTTATCCGGACGGTTTTCCAGAGGAAGTACTGGAACCTTTCCGGAAGGCCACTGGGAGAGGGGTGCTGTGCAATAAGCCCTATTCCGGAACGGAAGTGATCAAGGATTTCGGGCAAGAGCATGAAAAGACAGGAGATCTTATTGTATATACTTCCGCGGACAGCGTGTTCCAGATCGCTGCCCATGAGGAAGTGGTGCCTCTGGATGATCTGTATAAATACTGCAGACAGGCAAGAGAGATCCTTACAGGAAAACATGCAGTGGGACGCGTGATCGCCCGCCCCTTTGTGGGAAAATATCCGGATTATCAGAGAACGCCTCACCGCCATGATTTTTCCCTGGAGCCTCCGAAGCCTACCATGCTGGACGTGCTCGCGGAAAAAGGCTTCGATACCATCGGCGTAGGAAAGATCTACGATATTTTCGCCGGGAAAAACGTACAGCAGACAACGCCTATCGAAAATAATACAGACGGAATGAATAAGACCATTGAGATCATGGATCAGGATTTTACGGGGCTTTGTTTTGTGAATCTTGTGGATTTTGATATGGTCTATGGACACAGGAACAATGTAGACGGCTATGCGAACGCTGCCACGGAGTTTGACCGCCAGCTGGGTCAGTTTATGGAGAAGATGCAGGATGAGGATGTCCTGATCATCACGGCTGATCATGGCTGTGATCCCGGTTTTACCTGCAGTACGGATCATTCCAGGGAATACGTGCCCATGCTGATCTATGGAAAACCCATTAAAGAAGGGGTGGATCTGAAAACACGGCCTACTTTTGCAGATATTGCGGCTACGGTACTGGATATCTTTGACACAGAAGGAACAGAAGGAACAAGCTTCTTAAATGAAGTCCTGAAATAAATAAAAAATGGAGGTAAATTTTATGAGTATTCCAACACCACACAACAATGCGAAAAAAGGAGATATTGCGAAAAAGGTGCTGCTTCCGGGAGATCCTCTCCGTGCGAAATACATCGCAGAGACCTATCTGGAAAATCCGGTATGCTTTAATACGGTGAGAAACATGTTCGGTTATACCGGTACCTATAAGGGCCAGGAAGTTTCTGTTATGGGAAGCGGAATGGGTATGCCTTCTATGGGAATCTACAGCTATGAGCTGTTTAATTTCTACGATGTAGACAAGATCATCCGTATCGGTTCTGCGGGAGCGCTGCAGGATGACATCAATGTAATGGATATCGTAATCGCAATGGGCGCCTGCACAGATTCTAATTATGCAAGCAACTACTGCCTGCCGGGAACTTTTGCTCCTACGGCAAACTATGAGCTTCTTGCAAGAGCGGTAGAAGTGGCAAAAGAGCAGGGAACTCCTGTCCATGTTGGAAACGTGGTATCTTCAGATGTTTTCTACAGCGACGATCCTACGAAACAGGACGCGTGGAGAAAGATGGGCGTTTTATGTGCAGAGATGGAATGTGCCGCTCTTTACATGAATGCCGCAAGAGCAGGAAAACAGGCTCTTGGAATCCTTACGATCTCCGACCATATGTATCGTGAGGAAGCGATTTCCGCAGAGGCACGCCAGACATCCTTTAATAAGATGATGGAGATTGCGCTGGGAATCTGAAAAGGTGGCTTGACAGGTACTTACGACAGACTAAGCCTGTTCTTTTTGCCGGGTAAAATTTAATCATAGCGGTATAACAAAGGGTGCGC
>CALIZJ010000026.1 GCA_938028845.1 uncultured Blautia sp. | reverse complement strand
TGAACCAGATGCATATTCCTTCTCGCACTGGCACATGGGGACAAACCTCAATCGCAAACATTTTGAACAATGAGGTCTACTTGGGAATGATACGCTGGCGGCATGAACCTACAAAACGTGTCGTAAAAGACGGTATGCTTGTAAAAAAGCGGGTAAAGTCTCACGATTATGAGTTATATGAAGGCTTGCATGATCCAATCGTTACTCAAGAACAGTGGGACGCCGTAAGAGCCAAGCAGAGGGAAAGAGGCCATGTTTCGGTCAATACAAACAGGAAGTTGGCTAATCCTTTTGCTTCTATTTTATACTGTGAAAAATGCGGTGCGCTTATGAAGCGAAATGTCCCTAGCAAAAAGCAGAGTACATTGCCTTGGTATCGCTGCCCAACCAGGGGGTGTAACTGCAGGGCAATCAAATGTGATTTTGCAGAGGAAGCGATTTTGGATGCAATGAGAAGTTGGTTGGCAGAATATACGATCAGGGTAAAATCAGATGATCTTCCTCAAACAGATCCTATTGATACAGCCTTATCTGTTGTTCAAGGTCAACTGGCTCAACTTCGCACACAACAGGACAATATTTGCGAATACTTAGAGAAAGGCGTTTATACCGTTGAAATGTTCACAAAACGCAATGAAACATTGATGAAAGAGCTTCGAAAGCTGCAAGCCTCAGAGGATGACCTGCTGAAGCAGAAGGAATCCAAGAGCAGTACGAAAAGCATTGAAGCAGAGGTAATACCTACAACACAGCGAATCCTGGACAGTTATCCCCACCTATCGGTAGAAGAAAAAAATCGGTTGTGGAAAATTGTCATGAAGAAAATCACAATGTATCGAACGCCAGAAGGAGACTTTACCCTACATATTTATCCAAAGCTCCCTATGGGAAACACGCCGTAGGCTGTAGGCGATTTCAAATCTATATCTCGACGCTGTCCTCCTCTTGTGATATACTAATTTATAGTATGTCTTTACGAGAGGAGGATTTTTTATGGGCCGACAGGCCAACGAAACGAAGCCTATCAAACATATTTGTGCGGGTCTGTTGGCCCATGTAGACGCTGGAAAGACCACCCTTTCCGAGGGTATTTTATATCTGGGCGGAAAGCTTAGAAAGCTGGGACGGGTGGATCACGGAGACGCCTTTTTAGACACCTTTTCTCTGGAAAGAGAGAGAGGAATCACCATATTTTCTAAACAAGCTCAGGTCAGCTTGAAAGATTTAGAGGTCACACTTTTAGATACGCCGGGACATGTGGATTTTTCGGCGGAGATGGAGCGTGCTTTGTGGGTTATGGACTATGCGATCCTGGTGATCAGCGGAGCAGATGGAGTGCAGGGACATACCATGACACTGTGGAGGCTTTTGAGGCGGTATCGTATCCCTGTTTTTTTATTTGTCAATAAGATGGATCAGGAAGGAACGAATCATGACAGACTTCTTGAGGATCTGAAAAAACATCTGGATGGAAACTGTGTGGATTTTTGCAGGGAGCGGGATCGGAATGAATTTTTAGAAGAGCTTGCTACCTGTGATGAAAGCGCTCTGGAAGAATATTTGGAGAAAGACACAGTAGAAGAAGAAACCATCCGACGCCTGGTGGGAGAAAGAAAAATATTTCCCTGCTATTTCGGATCAGCCCTGAAGCTGGAAGGAGTGGAGGAGCTTTTGCAGGGAGTGGAAACCTATGCCCGCCCCCCTGTTTATCCGAAAGATTTTGGAGCGAAGGTTTATAAAATTGCCCGGGATGAACAAGGAAACCGTCTTACCTACCTAAAGGTTACAGGAGGCACTTTAAAAGTAAAAGAAATGCTGACAAACAGAAGACCGGGAGAGAAAGCGGACAGCCAGGAGCAGGAGATTTGGGAAGAGAAGGCAGATCAGATACGGATCTATTCCGGAGCAAAATATGAGGCGGTAAAGGAAGCCCGTTCCGGGACGATTTGTGCAGTGACCGGTCTTACAAAAACACGTCCGGGCCAGGGGCTTGGAAGAGAAGAAGATGCAAAAATGCCGGTTCTGGAACCGGTCTTAAATTATCAGATCAAACTTCCGCCGGACTGCGACGTGCACCAGATGCTTCTAAAGCTGCGGCAGTTGGAAGAAGAGGAACCCCAGCTTCATATTGTCTGGGAAGAGCAATTAGGGGAAATCCATGCGCAGCTTATGGGAGATGTGCAGATTGAAATATTAAAAAGCCTTATCTGGGACCGCTTTCATGTGGCAGTAGAATTCGGAACAGGAAATATCGTTTATAAAGAGACTATAGTGGAACCGGTAGAAGGTGTAGGACATTTTGAACCTCTTCGGCATTATGCGGAAGTACATCTTCTTTTGGAGCCGGGAGAGAGGGGAAGCGGCCTTCAGTTTTTTACTGCCTGCAGTGAAGACGTTTTAGACAGAAACTGGCAAAGGCTGATCCTTACCCACCTGGAAGAAAAAGAGCACAGGGGCGTACTGACCGGCTCGCCTGTTACGGACATGCAGATCACTCTTTTGTCCGGAAGAGCCCACCAGAAACATACAGAAGGGGGAGATTTCCGGCAGGCCACTTACCGGGCAGTCCGGCAGGGATTAAAAAAGGCAAAGAGCATCCTTTTAGAACCCTACTATGAGTTTCGGCTGGAGGTGCCCCAGGAAGCAGTGGGAAGAGCTATGGCGGATATTCAGCGGATGCAGGGGAACTTTGCTCCGCCTGAGACAGAAGGGGAGATGACGGTTCTTACAGGAACGGCTCCTGTGTCTCAGATGAGAGACTACCAGAGCCAGGTGATCTCCTATACAAAAGGGCGTGGAAGACTGTTTTGTAATTTAAAAGGCTATGCTCCGTGTATGAACCAGGAAGAAATCGTAGAGGCTTGCGGGTATGATTCAGAAAGAGATATGGAAAATCCCACAGGTTCAGTGTTTTGTGCCCACGGGGCTGGTTTCGTGGTACCCTGGTATGAGGTGGAGGATTATATGCACCTGGAATCTCAGGTTTCCTTTGAAGAAGAGGAGCCGAAAGAAAATATTCCGGTTAAAAGTGCAGCACGTGCTTCCTATGGAGGGAGTTATGCAGAGGAAAAAGAACTGCAGGAAATTTTTGAACGGACTTTTGGTCCGGTAAAAAGGGAAAAACACGCATACAGCAAAAGAGTGGTACACGCACCTTCTGATTATCCGGGAGTTAGGAATGTAAAAAAGAAAAATGAGGAAGAATACCTTTTGGTGGACGGCTATAATATCATTTTTGCCTGGGAAGAGCTGAACGATTTGGCTAAGGCCAGCATCCACGGGGCAAGAGACAAGCTTATGGATATTTTATCCAATTACCAGGGATATAAAAAATGTACGGTAATCCTGGTATTTGACGCATATAAGCTGGAAGATCACCCGGAGGAGATCTTTACTTATCACAATATTCATGTGGTCTATACAAAAACCGCTGAAACCGCAGACCAGTACATAGAAAAAACAGTCCACCGGATCGGCAGGGATCATCCGGTAACCGTGGCCACCTCGGACCGTTTGGAACAGGTGATCATCCTGGGCCAGGGGGCAAACCGGATTTCTGCAAAGGGATTGAAAGAAGAGGTGGAGGAAGCTGCCAGGAGCCTGCGGGAAGAATGGCGTGAAAAACGGCAAAAAGGAAAGAATTATCTTTTTGACCAGATGTCCGATGAAATGGCAGACTATATGGAAGAGATCCGGCTTGGCAAGAAAACGTTAGAATAAAGACATTGATCTGGTGTTCCAGTACATTCGTATTTCGGCAAATGAGAAAGGAGTGTATTGGAACACCATTTTTTCTGAAAATATATTGACAAATCCTTTCATTTTATGTATTATGATGATATCAAATTGATATCAATTAAAATCATTCTACAGAGCCGCTTAAGGGAGGAACAGATTATGGAAAAAGAATATATGGCAGAGGAGAAGATTTTAAAACCCGCGTCAGGGATGCTGATGCTCTTTGTAGGGCTTGTCCTGATGCTGGTTAGCATACCCATCTGGGTGGCAGGAGTTGCCTATTATAACGCGGAACTTTTTGGAGCAGGAGGCGTCCTGGCATTTTCCATTACTTTAGCTATTGTTGTTCTGGTTGTGGGGATTATCTGGTTATGCGGATTAAAAGTCATCCATCCCAATGAAGCCCTTGTACTGACCCTGTTCGGAAATTATTACGGAACTTTATACGAAGCAGGTTTTTACTGGGTAAATCCTTTTTGTACCGCCATCAATCCCACCGCAGAAAAGAAAGACGTTCCTAAGGGGAAGGGCGGAAGTGATGAAATTTCAGTAAACGTCAATGTAGGCGGAGTGTCCCTGTCAAAAAAGGTGTCCTTAAAGACAATGACACTGGATAATAAACGGCAGAAAGTAAACGATGCTCTGGGAAATCCGGTAGAAATCGGAACCATTGTGATCTGGAAAGTAAAAAATGCTACTAAAGCAGTTTTAAATGTGGAAAATTATAAGGAATACCTTTCCATTCAGTGTGATGCTGTTACCAGAAATGCAGCACGCAATTATCCCTATGACACCAATGAAGAAGCAGATGAAAAGACCCTGCGGGGCAGCAGCCAGGAGATAGCGGATATCATGCAGGAAGAGCTTCAGAAAAAAGTGGTGGAAGCAGGAATTGAGATTTTGGATGTGCGCATCACACATCTTGCCTACGCACCAGAGATCGCTTCTGCTATGCTTCAGAGACAGCAGGCGACTGCCATCATTGATGCGAGACAGAAAATCGTGGAAGGTGCAGTGAGCATGGTAGAGATGGCGCTCCAGCAGCTAAGCGAAAATCAGATCGTAGAACTTGACGAGGAGCGCAAGGCAGCAATGGTAAGTAACCTGTTGGTAGTTCTTTGTGGAAATAAAGATGCGCAGCCTATAGTGAACAGCGGTTCCATCTATTAAAAAAAGTATGAATGCGACGGTAGGAATATTTATACAGAGACTTATGTGGATTTTAGCGGCGGCAGCGGTATTGCTCTGTTTCCTGAAATAGTTTAGGAACAGAAAAGACCGGTAAAATCCGAAAAAAATAATGGAGGGCGGCATATGGCGGATTCCGTAAAAAAAGAAAAAGCGAAAAAACAGATTCCATTAAGGGTTTCAGCCGCCCTTTATAATGAGCTTGCCCAGTGGGCGGAAGACGAATTCCGCTCCATAAACGGGCAGATTGAGTACTTATTGACAGAATGTGTAAAACATCGTAAAAAGTCCTATAAAGATTCTGAATTGTAAAGGGAAAGCCCCAGGTGAACAGCCTTGGCTTTCCCTTTTGCCGTACTTAAATGCGCCCCTCTTTTATAGTCCCTTGTGTCTGTCTAAAACAGAGCATTTTATTTACTGATCAGTACCGGGCGCACCGGAGAGCCGTCCAGTCCAGCCATTTTTAACGGCTGTGCTGCCAGAAAATAGGTTCCGGGCAGGACCTGGGACATAGAAAGTCCCTCAAGGATTACAATCCCTGTCCCTAAAAGGATCTGGTGTATACGTTCCTGGGTATTTTCGTCCCCTACGGTCTGGCCTTCCACTCCAAGGAGCGTAAGATGCCGGTTTACCATGACCTGGGCGGAGGCTTCGGTGACCAGGATATCACCTTTTATAAGAAGCTTTTTGGTTCCGTCTGTAAGCCAGTGTTCCACCTGCGGGACGGATAATTCTCCGGAAGATTCCACTACTTTGCACTCGCCCATTACATGGTCAAGCGGCACAGAGGCAGCATCTTGCCCATCTTTTATAAAATGCCTGGGTGCATCCAGATGCGTTCCGTTATGACTGCCCATGGAGAGGACGGTGAGATTACAGGAATCCCCCTTTTCTATAGAGAGAAAACTTTTTTTCTCAGGCCTTGGGTCTCCTGGATATACAGGGGCAGAAAACAGTTCCTGGCCGATATCGTAAAATTTTTCTTTCATTTCATTCACCTTATGAAAACTTAAATATAGAAAAAATAACGGAATTTTTTATAGAGTAACGAAAAAAAGTTTTGCTGTCAAGGGCAGACAGTTGTGTTTACTGTTTATATCAAAGAAGTGACCGTGCCAGGGAGTGGAAAAGAATGAAAAAATACATTGACAAAAGGCAAGGGTTCTCTCTATAATGTTAGAAGCCGCTAACTGCGGCTTATTTTTTAATGACGAGGTTAGTTTGATCTAACAAAGGAGGGAAGCAAATGAATAAAAAAAGTCCTTTTAGAATCTTGTGGATCATACTGGGGTTTCTCTGTCTTTGCCTGGGAACCATAGGGGTTCTTCTGCCCATCCTTCCCACGGTACCTTTTTTCATGGCTACAGTAGTCTGCTTTGCAAAAAGTTCCAGAAAACTTCACGACTGGTTTGTAGAGACAAAGCTTTATAAAAAACATCTGGACAGCTTCGTAAGGGAAATATCTTTCCCAGCTTTTTTACAGTCTCCTGGCTCCGGTGACTTTGTTTGTCTTCCTTTCTTTTGTAAGTTTTAGGACCAGCCTGGTACTTCTTGCCTGCGTTCCCCTGATTCCCCTCTCCATTGTTGCTGTTCAGAAGATAGCGAAACGTCTGCTGAATAAGTACTGGGGAAATTATACGGAACTTGGGGACAGCTTTCTTGAGAATCTTCAGGGACTGACCACATTAAAGATCTATCAGGCGGATGAAAAGAAAGCCCAGGAGATGGACGAGGAATCCCAGCGTTTCCGCCAGATTACCATGCGGGTGCTTACCATGCAGCTGAATTCTACCAGCGTGATGGACATCATCGCTTACGGAGGAGCTGCAGTGGGGATGCTTGTGACCCTCTTTGAATTTTCAAAAGGGAATTTAGAGATTCACGGAGCCCTGCTGCTGATTTTGCTGGCGTCAGAGTTTTTTATTCCTTTGCGCCTTCTTGGCTCCTTTTTTCACATTGCAATGAACGGCATGGCTGCCAGCGACAAGATTTTTGCCCTTCTTGACCTTCCTGAACCGGAACAGAAGGGGGAAAAGCTTGAGGGAAGAGAATCTGCGGATGGGAAAACCAGATGCATCAAAGGAGGAAATGAAAGAAGCCCTGAAAAAGGTAAACCTGTGGGAATTTTTAAAGGCACAGGAGGGATTGGATACGCCGATCCTGGAAAAAGGCAGCAATTTTTCCGGAGGGCAGTGCCAGAGGCTTGCCATAGCCCGGGCCCTTTTACACGATACGCCGGTTTATATATTTGACGAAGCCACATCCAACATTGATGCGGAGAGTGAGGAAAAGATCATGGAAGTGATCCACCGTCTTGCAGAGACGAAGACCATCCTTCTGATTTCTCACCGGCTCGCAAATATTGTGAAGTCCCAGAAGATATATATGATGAAAGAAGGACGCATAGTGGAAGAAGGAACCCATAAAGAACTGCTGGAGCAGAATGGGGAATATGCCAAACTATACCGCTCCCAGATGGAACTGGAGAAGTATGGGAAAGGAGAATACAGATGAAGCATACAGAAAAAACAAAAAATACAAGAAGAAACGGCATTGCCATTATGAGCCGGCTCATTGGTCTTGTAAAACCGCTTCTGCCGGTAATGCTCCTTGCCATTGTTTTAGGAACCATAGGCTATTTGTGCGCCATTTTTCTGACCATTCTGGCGGGATATGGGCTTTTGCATATTCTGCTGGGGCCTGTTTTGGAACCGTCAGGCGTAAATATGGGTTCCCTACATGCCGGTATCTTGCAAAAGACGGATCTTAAGGCGCTTTTAATCCTTTTGCCGGTTATGGCTGTGCTGCGGGGCTTTGCTCCCTTTGTTTTTCGGAAGCAGAGGTGCGGATAAGGGAATGGAATTCCGAAATAAGTTTGGAGACCTGAACAGTTTTATCCTGGATTCCTTACGGGGGCTGGATGAGACCATCCAATACCGCTGCGGGGAAAAGCGTAAGAAAGAGATGGAGATACGTTCAGATGAGCTTGGACGGACGCAAAAAGAACTGAACCGTCTTGAGTCAGCCCAGAGATCGGTGACTAATCTGACCATCCTTTTATTCTCCGCTGCCATGCTTTTTTTGCTGATATTTTTTAAGCAGCAGGGACGTGTGGATCTTACCGGCATGGTGGTGGGAACGATTGCTATGATGGGTTCCTTCGGTCCGGTGACGGCCCTTGCCAGTTTATCCAATAATTTAAACCAGACCCTGGCAAGCGGGGAGAGAGTGCTTTCTTTGCTGGAGGAAGAGCCCAGGTGGAGGAAATCATAGGAGAGCCTGGTACAGAATTTGAGAATGCTGCCGCAGAACAGGTGGATTTTGCCTACGATGGGGAACAGATCCTGAAAAATTATTCTATGGAAATACAAAAAGGCAGGATCCTTGGAATCCATGGTCAGAGCGGTTCCGGGAAATCGACCCTTTTGAAACTTTTGATGCGCTTTTGGGACGTACAGGGAGGCAGGATACAAATTTCTCAAAAGGATGTGAGAAAAATTAATACCTCAGATCTGCGAAATATGGTATCCTATGTTACACAGGAAACCTGTCTGTTTCATGATTCAATCGCCAATAATATCGCTGTGGGAAAACCTGGCGCGTCCAGAGAAGAGATCATGGAAGCCGCAAAGAAAGCATCCATCCATGATTTTATCATGGCGCTGCCAAAGGGCTACGACACAGAAGTAGGAGAGCTGGGCGATACCCTTTCCGGCGGGGAGAAACAAAGGATCGGCATTGCCAGGGCGTTTCTCCATGACGGACCTTGTATGCTGCTGGACGAACCCACCAGTAACCTGGACTCTTTAAATGAAGGGATCATTCTAAAGTCTCTGAAAGAAGGAAGAGGAGATAAAACGGTACTTCTGGTGTCCCATAGGAAATCAACGATGAATCTGGCAGATATGGTGTATGAGATGGACAAGGAAAGAGCGTCCTAGGGGAAAGAACATGAAAATGTGTCCATAATATATGAAGCATTTAAATCCCTGCCGTCGTTCTTTATTATAGAATCTTATTTTTGCAGCATTGCCTGCGAGGAGGCACCTTATGGAAATCATGATCGTAGAAGACGATAATGCCCTGTGCCAGGGGATCGCACTGGCTCTTGCCGACGGAAAGGATACCTTTTGCCAGTGCCAAAACTTAAAAGAAGCATCCGCACAGTGGCAGAAGAAAAAACCGGATTTATTGCTTTTGGATATCAACCTTCCCGATGGAAGCGGCTATGACTTTTTAAAGGAAATACGGAAAAGCTCAGACATTCCTGTCCTTATCCTTACGGCAAACGACCTGGAGATGGATCAGGTGACAGGGTTTTCCCTGGGGGCGGACGATTATGTGACGAAGCCCTTTAGCCTGGCTGTTTTAAGGGCAAGGATAGAAGCACTGAAAAGACGGTGCAAAAATGAATCCCACACACAGGAACCCTGCCGTATCGGTTCCTTTGTGTTTGATTTTGACAAACTGCAGTTTTATAAAGGGGAAGAAGAACTTACCCTAAGCAGAAATGAGCAGAAACTTCTCCGCCTTTTTTTAGAAAATGACGGGAGGATTCTTACGAGAGAGGTTTTAATGGACAGGCTTTGGACAGACGGCGGGGAATATGTAGATGAAAACGCCCTTTCCGTTACCGTGAACCGGCTGCGGAAGAAACTGGGGGAAGAAGATACCGGTCACAGCTTCATCCAGACCGTATACGGTCAGGGATATATCTGGAAGGGGAAACCGTGATGTGGACTAGAAAGAATTATAACCGCCTGAATGAGATGCTGGATGCGGGCATAAAGGGAGAGTTTGAGGAATCCAGGTTTGACGAGACGGAGCTTTCCCGTCTGGAAGTCAAGTGGAAGCGCTTTCTGGAAACCTCCAGTCTTTCCAGGATGAACCTGGAAAAAGAAAAGGAAAATTTAAAAAGCCTGATTTCGGATATCTCCCACCAGACGAAAACTCCTGTGGCGAACATACGGCTTTATGGAGAACTTTTAGAGGAAAGCCTGTTAAAAGAAGGTACGCCAGAGCAGCTTGCCCTCATCCGCCAGGTACGGACCCAGGGGGAAAAGCTGGAATTTCTTATCCAGTCTCTTACAAAAATATCCAGGCTGGAAAGTGATATCATAACCCTTATGCCTTCTCCCCATCCTGTCAGTGCCCTTGTGGAGGCTGCTGTTACACAGGCCATGCCTTTGGCCCAGAAGCGAGGGATACGGATTCAGCAGGAATGCCGGGAAGAATTTGACCTTCTGTACGACCCGAAATGGACGGAGGAAGCGCTGTATAATATCCTTGACAATGGGATAAAATACAGTCCGGCAGGCTCTGTGATCCGCGTGGCTGCAAGGCGTTATGAGCTCTACGGATCTGTTTCTGTACAGGATGAGGGCATAGGAGTTTCCGAAGAAGAGATTCCTCTGCTGTTCGGCAGGTTTTACCGTTCTCCTAAGGTGCAGCAGGAGGAAGGGGTTGGGATCGGCCTGTATCTGGCAAGGGAGATCCTTAGAAAGCAGAAGGGATATATAAAGGCGGCGCCAAATAAAGGCAAAGGCAGCACCTTTTCCGTGTTTTTGCCTATTGACCCTGAAAAATAAAGGAAATTCTTTCAAAACTGTTAGATTTCCGAAAGGTTCCTGTTAGAGTACTTTGGTATAGTAAGGACAGCAGAAAAAAAGTTTCTCTGTCCTTATTTTCATGGAGGAACAGAGGGAAAGGACGGACTATGAAGATCGTAAAGGCAGAAAATCTGAAAAAATATTACGGCCAGGGACAAAGCCTGGTAAAAGCTTTAGACGGCGTGGATATGGAGGTGGAAAAAGGAGAATTTGTAGCCATTGTGGGTACCAGCGGTTCCGGAAAATCCACTCTTCTGCACATGCTGGGAGGGCTGGATTATCCCACATCCGGGGAGGTGGAAATAGACGGAAAGCGTCTTTTTACCCTGAAAAAGGATGAGCTGTGCGTTTTCCGCCGAAGAAAGATCGGCTTTGTGTTCCAAAGCTACAATCTGGTTCCGGTACTGAATGTATATGAAAATATTGTGCTTCCCATAGAACTGGATGGAGAAAAGGCAGACGAGAAGTATATAAGAAGTGTGATCAAACTTCTGGGACTGGAAGAAAAGCTGCAGAACCTTCCGACCCAGCTTTCCGGTGGCCAGCAGCAAAGAGTTGCCATTGCAAGAGCCCTGGCAGCAAAGCCTGCCATTATCCTGGCAGACGAACCTACGGGAAATCTGGATTCCGCTACCAGTCAGGATGTGCTGGGGCTTTTAAAAGTTACAGGCGAGCAGTTTGGCCAGACCATCGTGATGATCACCCACAATGAAGAGATCGCCCAGATGGCGGACCGGATCATCCGCATCGAGGATGGAAAGATCGTAAACCCTTCTCCATGGGAACCCTCCCGGCATATCCGCAAAAGGCAAAAAGGCGGTGAGAACTATGCGTAAGGTAAAAAACCAAAAGGCAGTGACAAAAATCGCTATGGGTTCCATGAAGGCGAGAAAAAGCAAAAATGTGATCGCTGTTTTGGCAATCGCCCTTACCTCTGTCCTTTTCACCGCTCTTTTTACTATCGGAGGCGCCATGATTCAAAAGCAGCAGGAGGCGAACATGCGCCAGGTCGGGGGAAACGCCCATGCAGGGTATAAATACCTGACAAAGGAAGAGTATGAGCTTTTGAAAGGAGATCCGAAGATTCAGGATCTGTCCTACCGTATCATCTTGGCAAATGCGGAAAATAAAGAGCTTCGTAAGCTTAACACAGAGATTTCCTATTACGAAGACCTGGATGCGAAAATGTGTTTTTGCTACCCTGCAGAAGGAACCATGCCGAAAGAAAAGTACGACCTGGTGGCCAGCGATCTTACGTTAAACGCCCTGGGAGTTCCCTGCCGGATCGGGCAGAAGGTGACGCTGTCCTTTACAGTAAGGGGAAAGGCATATACCCAGGAATTTACTCTTTGCGGATGGTACCGGGGAGATACTGTGTCCATGGCCCAGGCAGCCTGTGTGTCAAAAGAATATGTCAGTGAGATCGCCCCTACGCCCACGACTTCTACCAAGGATGCGGGGATGGTCTCCGATGATTATGCGGGAAGGATCAATGCAGATTTCAATTTTAAAACAAGCTTTAATATCCAGGGACAGATGGATGCCCTTACACAGCGGCTTGGCTTTGAAGGCATAAGCCAGGGGGTAAACTGGGCTTATTTAGGAGTTGATCTGGATCTTGAGACGGCGGTCTTTCTCATTGTGATGCTTGCGGTTATCCTGTTGTCCGGATACCTGATCATATATAATATTTTTTATATGAATGTGTACAGCGATATTCGTTTCTATGGTCTGTTGAAGACAGTAGGGACCACAGGAAAGCAGCTGAAAAAGATCGTACACCGCCAGGCTTATGTGTTGTCTTTGCTGGGAATCCCTGTGGGGCTTTTATTGGGGTATTTTTTAGGCGTGGATCTTTTTCCTCTGATCATGGAAAACCTTGTATTTGCAAGCACAACCACAACGGAAATCTCCGCGAATCCCCTGATTTTTCTGGGCGCAGCGCTCTTTTCTTTCCTGACAGTATTTATAAGCTGCATCCGGCCCTGCAGGATTGCCTCCCGTGTGTCCCCTGTGGAGGCGGTACGTTTTACCGAAGGAAAGCAAAAGAAAATTTCCCGCACAAAAAAGAAAAAGACAAAGGCGATCACTATGAGCTCCTTCGGTTATGCCAATATCAAGCGAAATAAAAAGAAAACCCTGGTGGTGGTGCTTTCTCTGTCTATCAGCCTTATTCTCTTAAACAGCGTTTACAGCCTGATTCAGGGGTTTTCTTTGGACGCTCTTTTATCCAATGTGGCAGTCAGCGATTATATGGTGACAGACGCAACTACAGACAATGCTGCCGTGATGAGCCCAAACCGTGTGACGGATGGAGTTACAAAGGAATTTCTAAATGAGCTGGAGCGCCAGGAGGGAGTAGAAGAAATCGGAAATATATGGATGGAACGGTCCGTACCGGATTTTACGGAGGAAGGATACCAGTTGTTTTCACAGCGGATCTGGAGCAGGAAAGAGGAACTGTTTGCAGGTTTTCTCTCCATGAATCCTGTGAACGGAAAGGAGAATCTGGAACGGATAGAGAAAGCGCGGGATATTGACGGAAAAACCTACGGACTGGACCGGCTTCCTTTTGAAAAAATGGAAGTGCTGGAAGGAGAACTGGACTGGGAAAAATTTTCTTCAGGAAAATACATCATTACCAACTGGTTTGGCTCTGTTGACGGAGAAGGAGGCGCAGATGGTTCCAGGGTGAACTTTTATAATGTAGGAGAAAAAGTGACGATTTCCAATAAAGAGGGAGAAACCAGGGAATATGAAGTGATGGCGGTGGCAAAGCTTCCTTATTCGGCGGAATTTCAGTCTTACGGCATTATTGACCTTACCTATTTTCTTCCAAAGGAGGAATTTTTCTGGTGCTGCGGAGAATCCCAGCCTATGAAATGCCTGTTTAATGTGGAAGAAGAAAAGGAAGAGGAGATAAAGGCGTGGATCGAGGGATATTGTACCGCTATAGACCCTGATCTGGATTATACATCTAAGGATACCTACAAGGAAGAATATGATTCTTATATAAAAATGTTTGCCATAATCGGAGGCGGTCTTTCCTTTATCCTTGGATTTATAGGGATTTTAAATTTTATCAACACCATAGTCACCAGTATTTTATCCCGCAGACAGGAGCTTGCCATGATAGAGTCTGTAGGGATGACGGGCGGACAGCTTAGGAGAATGCTTATGTGGGAGGGCGGTTATTATGCCTTTTATACGCTTATTCTGTCGCTTTTGTTTGGCGCTTTGCTGAATGTAACGGCTATCCGGAACTTTGGAAAGAGCATGTCCTTTTTTGAATGGGATTTTACCCTTTGGCCAATTTTTCTTTGCGCCCTGCCTATTTTCCTGGTGGTGCTTTTGGTCCCGGTCCTGGTATACAGGAAGCTGTGCCGCACCAGCGTGGTGGAGCGGATCCGGATATCCGAATAGAAAAGAGCAGCCGCGGATGCCGCTGGGGAACAGACGGGAAAGGCGAGTGCTAGGTTGGTAAGATCTTTGGCGGCTGCTTACGTTATGAGCTCTCCGTTTGGATGTAGTAGTTTTGGACAAAACGGATGAATTGTTTTACATGCGGCTTTAAGATCCGGTTTTTGTTATAGACAATATAAAAAGTTCTTGCCTGGGCAGGTCCTTCTAATGGAAAAAGGAGGATCTGCCTTGTCTGTGCCAGATCTTTTACGGAGCAGGAGGAAAGAATAGAGATTCCAATGCCGTTTACAATAGACTTTTTAATGGATTCCAGATCGTTCATACGTGCCACTACATTTAAGTCGGAAGAGGAGACGCCGATTTTTTCCAGGAAGAGATCCATTTCTTTTTTTGTGCCGGAGCCGTTCTCACGCATAATGAAAGGCTCTTTAAGAAAGTCCTGGAAGTTGACCTTCTCCGGCTCCAGGCGCAGAAAGTGTTCATTGACCGGAGTGGCAAGGACAAGGACGTCCTGGCAGAAAGGCAGAAAGCAGCAGGAATCATCATCTGTCTTTTGCCCAACAAGGGAGAGATCCACGCTGCCGTCCAGTACTCTTTGGATGGCACCTGTGCTGTCGCCCTGCCAGGCGTGAAAATACACATCTGATAATTCCTTTCCAAAAGCGCCCAAAAGTTCCGGCAGAAGGTAGGCGGAAGGAATCGTGGAGACGCCTAGCTCAATGACCTTTTTTTGGGAACCGGTAAAATCTTCGATCAGATGGTCGCGCATATGAAGCATACGCACGGCATAATCGTAAAGCTGGTAGCCTCTGTCTGTGACAGAAAGCTTCTTTGTAGTGCGGAGGATCAGCCGTGAGTTTAACTCGGTTTCCAGGGTATGGATATGGGCACTGATAGTAGGCTGGGTGAGATAAAGGCGGCGGGCAGCCTCAGAAAAGCTGTTATAATCCACTACAGCCACAAAAGCTTCTAATTGTTTAAATTCCATAATTCTCCTTTCTCGGATCTTAACCATATAAAAATAGGCGCAGGAGGAATCATCTGTTTTTTCCTGCAACTGCAAAAAGGGCTTCCAGAGCGATATCCACTTCTTCCTTAGTATTTTCCGGCCCGAAAGAAAAACGGATAGTTCCTTCAGGATAGGTCCCTAATGTTTGATGGGCGCTGGGCGCGCAATGAAGCCCTACCCGGGTCATGATCCCGTAAGTCTGATCCAAAGCATAGGCTGCCTTTGCCATATCGATCTTTGGTGTCTGGACGGAAACCACGGCGCAGCGGCCGTCCGTATCCTTTTTTCCTATGATGCGTATGTACTCCCCGTCAAGATCAACAGAATGCAGGCCATCCAAAAAATACCGGGTAAGAGCAAGCTCATGGTTTCGCATTTCTTCCATGGAGTGTCCTTCCAGATAGGAAAGCGCGGCATGAAGTCCCAAGATACCGGGGAGGTTCGGCGTACCTGCTTCAAAGCGGTCTGGCATAAATTCAGGGATTTCCTCTGTATGGGAAATACTTCCGGTACCTCCGCTGATCAAGGGAGTAAGCTTTGGAACCAGTTCATCGCGGATTAAAAAGCCTCCGATTCCCTGGGGGCCCCGCAGACCTTTGTGTCCGGTAAAGGCTAAGGCATCGATCTGCATGGCTTCCATGTCCAAAGGAAATACGCCTGCAGTCTGGGCCGCGTCTAAAAGAAAAACAAGTCCATGTTTTTTACAGAAAGCCCCCAGTTTCTCCACTGGCATAAGAGTACCGCATACATTGGAGGCGTGAAGACAGACAAGTGCCTTTGTTTCGGGACGGATGAGGTCCGCTGCTTTTGATAAAAGAAGGTTTCCCTCACAGTCACAGGGAATCCTGGTAAAGGAAACGCCAAGATCTTTAAGCTGGGTGAGCGGACGCATGACAGCATTGTGTTCCATGGAGGATACCAGTACGTGGTCTCCTGGACGGAGCAGTCCTTTTAGGAGAAAGTTCAGGCTCATGGTCACATTGGAAGTAAAGATCACATTCTGGATTTTGGGAAAATGAAAGAGACGGCAGAGCTGCTCCCGGGTTTCAAAGACCTTTTCTTCTATGGAATACGCGCAGTCGTAGCTTCCGCGGTTTACATTTACCGCTGACTGTGAAAGGTAGGTATAAACGGCTTCTGCCACAGTGGGCGCCTTGGGATAGGAAGTGCTTGCCTGGTCTAAATATATTTTTTTCATAAGGATACCTCTTCTTTTTCATCGTGCCACCACTATAGCACAATTTATTGATTATTTCTATAAATAATATTAAAAATTTTTTATTATCAATTGGAAGAAAAGAAAAACCAGTGGTATAGTAACCATAGAATCAAAAAGAGAGGGGATTGACAAATGAAAAACGAAAAAACAACGATTGCGGCCGCCGGGGTCATAATCGGTATTCTTGCAGTAGGACTGGTGTTCTTCGGAAATCCTGCGAATATGGGATTTTGTATTGCCTGTTTTTTAAGGGATACTTCCGGGGCATTAGGTCTTCATTCCGCAGCGGCGGTACAGTATATCCGCCCGGAGATCATCGGACTGGTGCTGGGCGCCTGTATTTTATCTTTGATCAATAAAGAGTTTAAGCCAAGAGGCGGGTCTGCGCCTGTTACCAGATTTATTTTGGGAATCTTTGTGATGATCGGCTGCCTGATGTTTTTAGGCTGTCCCTTCCGTATGATCCTGCGTCTGGCTGGAGGAGATTTAAATGCGTTCTTTGGTCTTGTTGGTTTTGTGCTGGGGATTCTTGCAGGTGTATTTTTCTTAAAAAGAGGATATACGCTCAAGCGTTCTTATAAGATGCAGCATACAGAGGGATTTTTATTCCCAGCAGTGGAAATCGTACTTTTGATCCTACTTGTGGCAGCGCCGTCCTTTATTCACTTTTCAGAGGAAGGTGCAGGACCGGGGGCGCTTCATGCAGCAGTGTGGATTTCTTTGGCTGCCGGACTGGCAGTAGGCGCTCTTGCACAGAAAACCCGTCTGTGTATGGTTGGCGGTATCCGTGACGTGGTATTGTTTAACGAGTGGAAGCTGCTGTTAGGCTTTGCTGCAATTTTAATCAGCGCTTTTATCGGAAATCTTATTTTAGGTGCGGTAACAGGCACTTCCTACTTTAATCTTGGATTTGCTGGACAGCCTGTGGCCCATACGGATGGCCTATGGAACGGACTTGGCATGGCGCTTGCTGGTTTTGGCTGCGTATTGTTAGGCGGCTGTCCTTTGCGTCAGCTTGTTCTTGCAGGAGAAGGAAATACCGATTCTGCCATTACCGTATTCGGTTTAATGGTAGGTGCTGCCATTGCCCATAACTTCGGCCTGGCTTCCTCAGGAGAAGGACCTACGGCAAATGGAAAGATCGCGGTGGTTATAGGGATCGTTGTGGTTACGGCGATTGCTGTTATAAATTCGTCAAGAAAAGGAGAAGCATAAATGAAGGTAATCGATGCAAGAGGGCTGTCCTGCCCGGAACCGGTAATTTTGACAAAAAATGCCTTTGCCAGTAAAGAAGCACAGTACGAGGTCCTGGTGGATAATCCCACAGCGAAAGAAAACGTAAGCCGGTTCGCCAAACACCAGGGATACCAGGTGACAGTGGAGGAGAAGGGGGAAGATTTCGTCCTTCATATGAAAAAATGAAAGAATTTATAGCTACTTTTTATTCCCATTTCGGGGCCATCCAGTTTAAAAAAGCCTGTGACAGGAAAGGATTAAAAGCAGTGATCATGCCTGTCCCAAGGAGCTTAAGTTCTTCCTGCGGTACCTGCGTGCGTTTTTTCGCACAAAACCAGGAGGAATTCCCTGCTAAGCCAGAAGAGCTGGAACAGATCGTGGAAACAGACGGAACAAATTACATACCGGTCTATCACGTACAAGAGTGAGAAAAGGGCAGGAATATCCTGCTCTTTATTATTACATAATTGTTTCATAGGAAAAAATAATGTATACTAAACGAATAGGCAACACCTTTCCAGGTGTTCCGGTTTTGCTGCAGTAAAAGTTAAATTGGAGAAAAGAGAGGTGCATTGTGGGAGAAAAAATATTAGTTGCAGATGATGATTATCTGCTTCGGGATCTATTGAAGGACATTTTGGAAAAAGAAGAATATGAAGTAATAGAGGCAAAGGATGGGATTCAGGCACTGGAATGTTTTCGCCAGACAAAGGATCTGTCTTTGGTAATCCTGGATATTATGATGCCCGGAAAGAACGGGATGACGGTACTTCAGGAAATCCGAAAAACTTCCCAGATTCCCGTGATCATGCTGACGGCTTTAAGCGATACGAAAAGCGAGCTGG
>CALIZJ010000025.1 GCA_938028845.1 uncultured Blautia sp. | reverse complement strand
CAAAATGCCCGCACACCGCCTTTGGATGAAAAGCGGCGCTTCTGGACGCGCGGTAGATCTCAATCATACGGCCATACAAAATGACCGTGATCAGGACAGATAAAATCTTCATGCACAGGCTCACCAGCATACTTTCCAGGGCAAGCACTACCAGCTCCCCGATGTTCATAGATTCCATCGCCGTCTCCATAGCGTCCAGCATGGTTTCCACGTTGATCGCTGTATCGGAACTGATCACGCCTCCCGCCGCATTGACCACATATTGGCCCACGTCAAAGACAGCCATAGTGATCGTAAACGTATTGGATACCATCCAGACCGCTACCCACATCTTGAAGAAATACTTAAAAAACATCCAGGTGTCAATCTCGTGCATGTTATTCTTTTCCGTCAGCATGGTAATCAGCTCATAACACAGGACAAAAGTAATAATCATCCCCGCAATGGGAATGATCACCGAGTTAGAAAGGTTCTGTATCAGGCTGAAAATACTGCCGTTCCACCCCTGGGGCGTCTGTCCAACCTGAGACGCAATCTGCCCGGTCTTATCATTGACATCGGTAAACATTGTCGTCAGGTTGGACGTCACCATCCCGGTCAGGAGATCCCTCATCCAGTTCTCGATTGCCTCAAAAATGCCATCGAACATACATGAGTCCCCTTTCTACATCAGAATAGCCCTCCAAGCAAGGGGATCAACTGTGTTCCAATGAGGACAACCCCACCTCCGGCCATGAGCTGCTTAATTCCCTGTGACTTAGCCCCTGGATTGTCATTTCCGTATCCCTCCAGCAAGTTAATAACGCCCCATACTGCAAGGCCGGCTCCAATAGCCACCACAAGTGTCTGCAAAATAGAAATTGCCGAGCTAAAAAATGCCATATGCTACCTGGAAACCGGATTCCTTTCTGTCTTACCGGCAGAGACAAAAAAAGAGCCGCCATCTTTCCATAGCCGCTCAAATCTTCCGGGAATCCGGTTCCCTTATCCTTTCTCTTTTATTTTGCTGTTTCATTTATAATCTGTCTCTGCCTGCCGCTATCTTTTCCCGGCTCCGCCCGGATCGGCGGCCATAAGTGTATGATTTTTACCAGCGGCAGAACAGTCTTCCTTGACTTCACCAGGCGCATTTCCCAACATCCTTCAAAATAATCTTCTGGAGAATCCGGCCGGGAAAGCGCACGGACAATAGCCGCCAGAACATCAACCGCCTCTGTAAAAAAATCCATAAACTCCCCTTTCCAACTTTGCGACATTGTGTCGTAAAGTTCTGATGCTGCAAACTTTGCGTCATGGTGTCACAGAGTCCGTCGCTGCCTCCAATCGATCCATGACTTCTTTTAAAACGGAATATCTCACGCCAAATACATACCGGGCGAAATTCTCCAACTGTTCCTGACCATATTCCCCCAGGGGCATCCGGCGCAGTTCATACCAGACCGCCCGCTTATAATAAGGGAGATCTGAAAGATACTGACAGCCGATTTTTGCCTGCATTTCTTTAAATAAATCACTCATTCACTTTCCTTTCCCTCTACTTCAAAGAGGTCAAATGCCTCTTTCATCCGCAGTTTCAACGTATGCTTCATATACGCCTCCACATCAAAACTGTTCTTTTTGTCATAGTCCGACAACAACTTATATCTCTTGTGCCGGGTAATATCGAACTTATCGCTGAAAAACGGGCGTACTCCACGAAGCTGCAGGATACACTTATTCCCGTCCATCACGGCAAGTTCATCCCGGCTCATCAGTTCTTTTCCGGTTTTCTGATAATTTAGGCCGTAAGACCGGCTCTGCCCACGGGTATCCGAGGTGTTATAAAGATCAATCGTTTCTTTCCCCAGCGTCTCTGAGATTTCCTTTAACGTGGTGCCCTCTTTGCCTCCCAGGAACAGCATGGTATCGCAGTTGCCGAGAATTGTTTCTGCGGCATCCTTATAAATGGTCTTTAACTGGCTCTGGGACTGTAGAATAATAGAAGCCGAGATTTCCCGGCTCCGGATGGTTGCGATCAGCTTATCAAATTTTGGAATCTGCCCGATATTGGCGAACTCATCAAGCAAAAGCCTTACATGATAAGGGAGCCGTCCCCCATGCACATCATCCGCCCTATCGCAGAGCAGGTTGAAAAGCTGGGTATACATAATCGCCACGATAAAGTTAAAAGTATCATCCGTGTCAGAGATAATCACAAACATGGCTGTCCGCTGATCCCCCAGCATATCCAGTTCCATCTCATCATAACTGGTCAATTCCCTAAGCTCCGCTATATCAAAGGGGGCAAGCCTGGCCCCGCAGGAAATAAGGATGGATTTTGCTGTCTTGCCCGCCGCCAGCTTATATTTCTTATACTGGCGCACAGCGAAATGCTCCGGCTTCTCCCGTTCCAGTTCCTCAAACAGTTCGTCCACGGCATTTTTAAATTCTTCATCATCTTCCCTGGCTTCCGACGCATTGATCAGCTCTAAAAGCGTGGAAAAGTTCTGCTCTTCCGCCGGCGCTTCATAGTAGATATAGCCAATCAGTGCGCAATACAAAAGCCTCTCGGCTTTCACCCAGAAATCTTCAGAAGATTTCTCGCCTTCTCCTTTGGTATTTGCAATGATGGTATTCACCAGTTTTAAAATATCCTTCTCACTGCGGATATACATGAAGGGATTGTAGTGCATACTTTTCTTGAAATTGATGGTATTCAGCACCTTGATCCTATACGGTTCATACACTATCTCCCCGTTTTTATCACGCTCCGGCTTCCCATCTTTCATCTTCGGGGAACCTCTCTGCAGCATCTTCCCGCATTCCACCAGGATCGTGCCTTTCGGGTCAGTGACTACATAGGAAACATTTGGTGTCATCTGCATTAAATTCGGCTTCACATAAAATCTGGTCTTGCCGGAACCGGAGCCGCCAATTACAATCACGTTTTTATTTCTGGCATACTTTGACAGCTTCGGACGGCTGTTCATGGTAAGCCGCTCTGTTTGCGTTAAAAGGATATTGTTCTCAAAGACCGGATCAATGAAAGGCGCTATATCCTTCTGCGTCCCCCACCGGGCGGAGCCGTACTCCACGCCCTGCCGGTATTTCTTTGCATTTTTCCCTTTCAGATACACCGCCAGCTTCACAAGGACAGCGCCTATAACGCCAATGCAGAGATCCTGGGGATGAAAGCTGGGAAAGACGTTCTGAAATGCCAGGGAAAAATTCAGGAAAAGCACCCCTAACTTTTCGATCAGGGAATCCCCGACACAGTACCGGTACAGCCATGCCACCTTGTCTACGAGATAGAATACAATTCCATAGGGAAGGTTCCGGATCAGGAGCCGTTTCCAATCCACAGACGGCAGATTGCCCTTGACTGTCTCTGATAACTTCTTCCTGCCTTTTTCCAGAAACAACGTTACTGTTTCTTTTACAGACCTGTTATTTTTCCGTTTTACAGTTTTCTTCTTACTCAATGCTCCGGCCCACGCTCCTTCTGACGGTTCTTCTCCCGCTCCCGGTGCTTTGCCTGCCGCTCTTTTGCCAGGGACAGCTTTTTCCGGACAGATATTTTCTTACTCTTTTTTAACTGCCAGCCTGTATATTCCTTAAACGCAGCCGTCATAGACGCTTCATCTTTTGCCCCAAAAAACACATAGTATCTGGGCGGCTCCATGGAACAGTCTTTTTTCAGGCAGTAATCCACCTCATATTTCCGGGCATATTTCTCAAAGGATTTTATATTCTTATCCGTAATCTCAATATTGGAGAGTTCCTTCTTTTCCGCCTTAAGCTGTTCCATGCTGATTTTTCCACGGTAAGAAATACTTTTATCCGGATCTCCCTTTGCGGCAGATTTCTCCGCCTGCTGTTTTTCTCTCCTTTCAATTTCCTGCAGATATTTCATCAAAACATTTTTTAATATCCGGGCAGAAATTTTTCCTCCGCTGATACACAACGACACAACCTTTTCATTGACTTCATCCTGCATATCGGATCACCTTCTTTCCCTTACTTTTATCGGCACTGCCGCAGATCCAGAAGAATCTTCTGCAGGCAGTAGCCGATACAGGGGGAGTGCTGTCCATAAGGGCAGACCTTACAATCTCCAAGCATCCCATTTTCTCTGCAGATACTATCCTGTCTTTCTTCCGGCAAAAGATAATAACAGCGCTTCTTTGTACATTTCTGTTTCCTGCTGTGCCAAAAGTAACAATAAGCACAGTCCTGGGGCTTATCCGGCGCATATTTCCCTCTATCCGTTTTCCCCGTCTGCATCCTGCCTGCCTTTCCATTCCAGTTCTTCCAGGAGCCTGTCCTCTCTTGCACCGACCAAAATACAGCAGTACAGTCCAAATAAGAGCAGGAACACCAGTATCCCACCTGCAGCAATCAACCATTTCATTTCTATCCACCTCTTTTTCAACTCAAAAAAGGGCGCTCATGGAAAGCCCACGGCTGTCCACAAACGCCCAATCCTATCGTATCAATCCTGTTTCTTTTTTCTTGCTTTCATCCAGACAACGGCGGCAATGGCCCCCGCAAGACCCAGACCGCTGGAAATCATAAGCGCCGCAATCGGTGTGTGATCCCCGGTTTTCGGTGCATCTACCGTGGTTGTCGGTGTTTCCGGCGTCTCCGGCGTTTCTTCCGGCTCCGCCTCATCTTTCATCACAACTTTCTGAATCTCACCGGTATCTTTTACTTCAAACTCTACATCCTCCGCAATCAGATAACCTTCCGGTGCGGATTCTTCATGGAGTGTGTACTTCCCAATGGGGAGCATCTCGATATAATGCGGTTCCTCCGTGGAAGTCCAGCTCTCTACTACCTCGCCATTCTCGTCCAGGATGGTGAGCTTCGCTCCCGGCAGCTCCTTCCCGGCAATATCTGTCTTAGAAATCTCTACCTTTGTCACATCATCTTTCATCTCGATCTTCTGGGCTTCGGCGGTATCCTCCACAGTAAACTGGATGCTCTCCGCCGTCACATACCCCGGAGCCGGAAGCACTTCCGTCATGGTATAAGTCTGTCCGACCACCAGCTCCTTAATGATATGCGGCTCTTTGCCGGATACCCATTCATCCACAACTTCGCCATTTTCATCGGTTACAGTCAGCTTCGCTCCCTCCACTTCTTTTCCATCTGTCAGGGAAGTTTTGGTAAATTCAAAGACGGTCGGTTCATCCTCAAAGATAAATTCGTAAGAAACTGTCGCTTTATCAGAAGATTCCGCTGTAAAAGTAAACTCCTGCACCTCGTCTGTGGTGGCAAATCCCGGAGCCGGGGAAGTCTCTTTCACTACATAGGAAAATCCAATGGGCAGATCCGCCTCAAAAGTCAGTTTTCCATCCTCCCCGGTTGCTTTTTCCTCGATCACGGTTCCCGCTTCCAGAACCACATCCCCGTCTTTATTGGTAATATCCTCTTTTGCGGAAAGGGCAAACACAGCGCCCTCCAGTACCCGGTCAGTATCCTTTTCTTTCTTCAGGACAGATACTTCCGCCTTCTGGCGGTTATTCTGCCAGTCTCCATTCCAGGTAACTTCCGCTGTCTCCTGATCCACATAGGTCAGGTCAATTTCCCGGATTTCCCCGTCCAGCACATAGCCTTCCGCAGTCTCCTTTTCTTTCACATAGTATTTTCCAAGGGGAAGGCCAGACAGCTTCGCAATGCCTGTTTCATCTGTGGTAATCGTGGCAATCAGCTCATCCTTCTTATAATAATCCTCGCTCTCTCCGTCTGCCGCTTTGATGTCCTCCAGGGCATATACCTCAAAGGTTACATCTTTTAAAGCGCCGGTGATATATTCAAAGATATGGCTGATCCAGCCGCCAATGGTATCAACAAGTGTCACATCTTCCAGGAACTCGCCCTTCTTATTGATGATCAGCGTCCCTTCCGGAACATCGTCTTTCATTTCCACTTTCTGGATTTCCGCTGTATCCTCCACAGTAAAAGTGATTTCTTCCGCTTTCAGATACCCATAAGGGGCCAGCTCTTCCCGAAGCGTATAAGTCTCGCCTACGGTCAGCCGCTCAATCAGGTGTTCCTCTCCTTTCACGGAAGTCCAACTGTCTACGATATTCCCGTCTTGATCCAGGACGGTCAGTTTTGCGCCTTCCAGCTCCACGCCGGTTGTGAGATCCGTCTTTTTCACAGAAATCTTTGTCGGCTCATTTTCATATTCAGAGGCCAGTTCCACCACGGGAATCTCCTGCCCCTGATACTCTGCAGTCACTTCTACCACTTTATCGGAAGAAATATACCCGTCCGGTGCGGCTTCTTCTTTGATATAGTAGCGGCCAAACGGTAAGTCATTCATAAATACAGCTTTGCCGTTTTCATCAGACAGCGCTTTTCCAATCAGCGTGTCCGCTTTCACAATCACTTCGCCGTGTGCCAGAATATCCTCTTTGGCATACAGCCCAAAGACTGCTCCTTCCACAGTCGCCTGCGTTTCCGCATCCTTTTTCACTACGGATACTTCCACTTTCTGGCGCTCATTCTGGAAAACAGCTTCCTGTTCGATTACAGGCGTCTCCTGGTCTTTATATGTAAAAGTCACTGTCTGCGCTTCCCCATTTAGTACAAAGCCCTCCGGGGCGGTAGCTTCCACAATCTTGTAACTTCCAAGAGGAAGGTCAGTAAGATATGCTTCCCCATTTTCATCGGTAGTCACAGTTCCCACAAGCTCTCCGGCAGAGTATTCCAAGATACGGTTCCCCTCTGCGTCTTTCTGGAAGTCAGCGGTATAAATGTCCTCCGCAGCATACACCTCAAAGACTGCGCCTGCCAGGTTTTCTACTTCATAAACAAAGTCCTTGCTGAATCCGTCCAGGACTTCGCCCTGTTTTACGATTTTCAGCTTTCCTTTTACCGGATGGTTTTCATAAACCGCCTCAATCACCACATCCCCGGACACCGGGTCGATCTGGTAAGCGGTATCGGAATCCACGGCAATTTCAACATAGTTCTCATTCAGTGTATATCCGTAAGGCGCTGTGACTTCCTCAATCCGGTAATGCCCGATTTTTAAATTCTGGGGCAGGATCAGGTAGCCTTCCTCATCGGTGAAGAATGTCTTGTGAACCGTTGTTGTAGGATAGGTTGTCACCTGCTCAACGTATTCCTGCTTATCCAGATCATAGATCCGGAACTCTGTACCTTTGTGAAGCACCGGTTTTTTCGTCTCATCATCCTGCTTGATGATCTTCAGCTTTGCTTCAAATTCCTCGTCCAGAAGCACCCGCCATACCTGTGGCGTAGTTGGATTATGCTCTGTAATCCGCACGATAAAGTCGTCCACCGGCTTGTAATTATGGGGCGTGGTGGTCTCCCGGACAAGGTATGTACCATAAGGAAGGGCAATACTGCAGGCATATCCTTTCTCGTCCGTAAACATTTCTGTCGCCCCGTTCTCCCCGATCACCACCGGTTCTGCGGAATCGAAATCATAGCTGCCATCTTCCTTTACTGTAAGGTCAGAGAGCAGGTAGACGGTAAATCCGGCCCCAGACAGGAGATCAGCGTCTGTCTCCCCATTATTGGCTGCCTTGATGATCTCAAAAGGCTGCTTCTTTACCTGTTCCAGTGATACACACTCCCGCTCCACGGTTGCGGTCAGATCTCCTTCATAGCTGCACACAAGATCATGTTCACTCTCATCTGCCAGATACCCCACGGGAGGCGTGATCTCTTTGACAAAATACTCCCCAAGATACAGGTTTTCTACAGACGCTTCCCCGTTCTCGTCCGTGGTCAGCGTTGCCACCCGCTCGCCGGCTTTGTAGATCACCCCGGTTGCCCCATCCGGGTGTACAATATCTTTACGGGCATACAGGCCATACACTGCATTTTCCAGTGTGGCATCCCCTTGTGGAACTGCCTGGTTCGTCTCTGCGTCTTTTTTCTGCAGCTTGATCGTGGCATTCACACGCTCATTGACAAAGGTATGGGTAAATGTCACTTTCGCTTCGCTGTCATTGGTGTAAGAGAAAGTAAAGGAGTATACATCCTCCTGATTTCTCACATACCCTTCCGGTGCCTGGATTTCTTTCACATCATAAGAAAATCCAATGGGCAAATCCGCCGTAAAGACAGCTTTTCCGTCCTCTCCAGTCACCGCTTTTTCAATCAGCGTTCCCTTCGATACCACAACACTTCCATCTGCATTTTTAATATCGCTTCCCGCATACAATCCAAACACGCCGCCATCCAGAGGATTTAAGGTGTCCTTGTCCTTTTTTAATACAGAAACTTCCGCTTTCTGCCTGTCATTATGGAAGGTACTCTCGCTGAATACAGTTTCCACGTTCTGTCCGGCATAAGACAGTGTTACCGTCTTTTCCTCCCCGGCATTATAGAAATTCTCCGGGGCCTGCACTTCTTTAATGACATAAGTTCCAAGATGGAGGTTTTTCAGCACTGCGGCTCCGTCGGAATCTGTAGTCAGGTTCGCTTTTACCAGATCCCCTTTACTGTAGACTTTCGCTCCATAGGCTGTTACAATATCTGCTCCCGCATAGACGTTATACACAGCGCCCTTCTGCCTGCGGCTTTCATAACGGAAGGTTACACCATCATCTGTTATATCCGCTCCGGCCAGCACTTCCCCTTCTTTATAGATAGTCAGTTCCCCAAGCTGCTCCTGATCTGGAACTGTAACAGAAGTCTTCTGGTTTGCCACCAGGTTCACGTTATAAGAAGAAGTATTCAGGCGGTATCCGGTTGGAGCCGTGATCTCTTTTAAGTACACGGTATTCTGCGTCTTAATGATTTCTGCTACAGAAGAACCGTTCTGATCGGTTGCCGGCATCTGCGTGATCAGCTTTGTACAGTCTTTATCGCTATAAATGCCAAACACAGCTCCGGCCAGCTTTGCGTCCGAGTGCTTAGAATCTACCTTAATCACTTCCACCTTTGCCAGCTCAATCCACTTCACCGAAAGGCTCACATACTTCTCATCTTCTACGCCTTCTCCAAATACCAGTGCAAGATCCTGTGTATCACTTCCTGTCGTAATCTTATAGGCAGAATAGTCTTTGGTGATACTTCCCTGCATCTTTGCTGACCAGGAACCGGATACATCCTGCGTCTGTGTCAGCGGGGCTGTCAGGTAAAACCGTGTGCCGCCGGAGATGGTTACGTTTGCTCCCGCAGCGCTGACCTTTCCAGTACTGACGTTATGGAGTTTTACCCCATCCGGCAGATCCAGAGTAATCGTCTGCTGGCTGGATGCCTTGAACGTAATTTCTTCTGTCCTCTGCTGTTCGCCGTCCACATAGGCACTTACATTAGCATTGGAAAAGGACATCTCCACATCCGGAATATCCGGCTGGCTCACAGCATAGTTATAAAGTTCCTTTGCCAACGCTTCCCCGGTACTGTTGGTTCCATAGAAGGCATCTTCGCTTCCATTGGCATAGGAGGCTGCCAGATGGGTAACAATAAACCTTTTGCCGGCAGAAAAATCCGTATGGTAATGATTAAAGAAATAGGCCGATCCGGCAGCTTCCGTCCCGTAATAACATACCTTTGCCAGTTCCCGGTTTCCTTCCAGTTTTGTGATCTGGTAAGTACCGCTCCCCGGCCCCGGCTTTGACGGCTGGATACAGTAAGCTGTCGCCGTCACGTTCCCAAAAGACACGGTAAAGGGGGCCGTCACATAGGAGCCAAGCCCATAGTCTGCATAGTAATAATAGCTTCCCTGGGTAATGGTGACAGACTGTGACGCCCTGGCCGCCTGTGCCATGGGAGCCTGTGCCGTAAAGGTAACGCTCTCACCGTTTTCCAGTCCCTGAATATCAATGCCCTGATCCTCCGCCTGGAGAAGCACTTCCCCCAACGTCAGTCCGCTTTCTTCATCTACTGTTTTCTGATCTTCTGTTTCCTCTAACGCCGCATCCAGAGCGTCCTCCGGCAACACTTCTGTTCCTTCCGGCAGTCCTGTCTCCGTTTCCTCCATGGTTTCTTCCACTGGCTCTGTCACTGCCTCCGTTGCTGTCTCTGTCTGCGGCTGTGGATCTGCGTCCTCGTCCTCACTATCCGGTTCTTCGCTCTCCCCGCCGGTTCCACTGCCGTCTGCATGGCTCTCCGCCTGTTTCTCCGCCACTGGCTTTTTTACAATAATGTTTCTGCAGATATGGTAAGACGGATGACCGCTTAACGGCTCCACAAAATAGACTGCCCGATAAGTGTCCGCATGGTTCCCGTCATAGTCCTGCCCGGCTTCATTTTTTGCTTCGTGGAAAGTCACCCGGACTTTTTCATCATGGATTTCCAAGCCGGAAAAATCCGATTCCACATCAAAACTGCTTCCTATTTCCACTTCATAATCTTCCGCTGTTACCACTTCTTCTGCATCCAGATACTCCCGCACCGTCTCCATTGCCGGATACTGTGCTTCATATCCTGCCGGCTCCGGCTCTGCGGCATAAGTAACCACCGGCTGTACCACGGAAGTCAGAATCGTCAAAAGCGAAAGCAGCCCGGAAAGTATCCTTTTTCCTTTCCCTTTCATCAACTAAACCTCTCTTTCTTTGTTCCTTGACAATATCACTGTGTCCCAAAAGTTCTCCTTACTTTTATCTGTCCATGGCTTCTGCCCTCCTTTCCCCAAGTTGCGCTGATAACAGCACATGAATGCGGAGAAGCCCATCAAGGGCTTCCCCGCATGGTATCTGCTGTTATCCAGCCTGCACCTGGCAGGCTGAAAACTTATTTCTGAGCGTTTTGCCTGTTCTCATTCCAGGCCCGTTCCTGCTCCGGTTCACGTTCCGCAGCGTTCTCTCCGACAGGGTACGCAAAAAGGCATACTCAACTGCCGGGTATCCGTCTGGACAGGCAATGAAGTTTTCAAGGTTCAGCGAAAGGGAATATAAGAATGTGTCTTAGAACTTCACCCTCTCACCAATAGGAGGTTTCAGAGGGGAAAATATAGGGTGATAAAAAAATATTTCGTAATTTTTTTCAGAAATGGTATAATTCAGAATCATAGAAAAGATTTTTAATCAAGGGAGATGGCTCCATGGGAAGAAGCAATGAAGTCTGCCCCCGATGCGGCAGAAAAATGAAACAGCAGTTTATCGGCTTGCAGCACTGCAGATGCGGTATGAGCTGGAAAAAAGACCGGGGATTTTTTGAGCGCACCCCGGATATGGTATTCTGCCTTCAGCGGAAAGTAAGCAAAGAAAAAATCAAACAGCGCCCTGTGATACGTTTTCCGGAAGATCACTAAATCCTTTATCATGGCAACAGCCACTTTGCGACACCGTGTCGTAAAGTGGCTGTGCTATATTCTAGCAGGAACCTTTTAGAAGTATCCTCCCATGATCCCCATCGCTTTCAGTTTTTCGTTCAATTCCTTTAAAATCCGCTTTCTCCGGTTGGCAATGGTTTTCCGGCTGCACCCGCAAAGCTGCGCCGCTTCTTTTACCGTCACTTCTTCAAAAAACAGGAGATACAGAAGGTAGGCGTCTGCCTCTGTCAGATCTTCTATCACAGAGCGCAGTTTTTCCACACAAAGCTCCCGGATCACCATCTCTTCCGGGCTGTCTGCCCTCCCATCTGGTAGAACTCCTTTCTCCGACAGGGCTTCCAGGCTATATACGCCGTATTTCTGCTTTTTCTCATTCTGGTAGCGCTCCCGCCGCCGGGACTGATACCATTCCAGATAGACCTCCCTGGTGACTTCCACCACAGTCCCATCCCCGGCACGAAGAATATAACATTTCCGCTCCTTTGGGCGTTTCCCTCTCATACGGCGCACCTCCCGGAACGGACTTCTTTACCGGAAAAAATTTCTTCCTGCCCTTCCCGCATCCGCCGCAGCGCCGCCATAAGCGCCTGGGAAACCGCAGGCTGGGAAATTCCCAGTGACCTTGCAATCTCCCACTGGGTTTCCCCGTAGTAAAAATACAGGATCACAATATCCCTCTGCCGCTTTGTCAGAAGCCCCATCAGCTCCAAAATCTGCTCTTTTTCAATCAACTGCTCCAGAGGCGGCAATACCGGGGAAGACAGGAAAAACCATTCCTCGGAAACCGCATGGTAAGAAACGACCTTTCCTTTCCGGCTTGATTCCCGGTTTTTCATCAGACGATCCTCTCCCTCTAACATCAGGCGCACATACCACTCCCGTTCCTCAAAGAAAGCGGCATCCACAAAAATCTGCCGTCCGTGGCTCTCATAACAATAACTGCCGCAGCCATGTACGGAGAAAACTGTAGTATACTTCCCTACCCGGTAAAGCGCCCAGCCTTCCAAAAACACCAGAAGCTGCACATCCCCTCCATTTTCCATGCTTACCACCCGTTTCCCATGCTCCAGCAAATGCCGGGCCGTTGGAGCCTTTTCCTCTTTCTCCGGTTGTTTTACGATCCACTTTAAATCCTGTAATGTCACCATAACAGCCACCTTTCTGCCCGCAGGCTACGGGCGGCCAGATGGCAGCGCACAGGAATCCAGGTAAAAGGCAGCAAAAAAGGTTTCCGGCACACCCGTTTTTTTTTAACGGGAGCCTGAAACTCCTTCTGCCGCCAGATTATCTCTGCGTCTATGTACTTACCGGTACTGCCGAATCTTTTTCTGGTTCCGTTCGGTTCCGCTTTTCTTCCAGATTTTTTACCCTGTCCTGGTTTTCTTCCATCAGGATCGAATAATCTCCCATAGCATCATAAGGACAGCTTCTCCGGTAAATCAGGTTTTCTTCCCTGGTCAATGTTCCTTCCCTCCTTCCACAATTCCTGTGTCTGTGTTTCCAGTGTATCAGCCGTGCAGAAAAAATCCCTTAGCAGATATGGGGAAATTGCAGCCGGTTCCCCTCATATCTGTGGAACTTTCCATCCGTCCTTTCCCTCCATCCCGTCCATTAGGGCTTTCATGGTTTTAAGCACAATCTTCTGTTCTTTTGGTTTCAGCCGCCGGATACGGGCAGCCGTTGTTTCCACCGGATCATTCTCTTTTGCCTTTGCCCTTCTCCCCAGCAGTTCATCAGCGTCCGTGTCCAAAACTTCCACCAGCTTTGCAAAAATCTCCACGGACATCGCTGCCTGCCCTCCCTCGATCCGGCTCACTGTGTTGACACTGATACCGGCTTTCTCCGCAAAAGTCTCCTGGGATAAATGGCTGTCTTTCCTCTTTTGCCGGATGCGTTCCCCCAACTGGATCAGCCTCTGCGATCCCGCACGGTTCCCCAACACAGTCCCTCCTTCCATGATAGATTTTCACTTTGCGACACCGTGTCGCAAAGTGCCCCTGCCATAAAGACAGAAAAAAGCAGCCAGGTATATGGACTTAGCTGCTTTCGTAACTCTCTCATTCATTTATTCTTCTGTAAAATTTCACACGGCTTTTGCCCTCATAAGCCTTGAGATCCCGGCGAAAACCATTTTCACCAGATAAAAGGCTGCCATCAAAAGACGCCAGGCCAGGACAAACCCGCCAATCACACCGCCGACCAGCAGGTTGAATACAAACATCCCTACCGTACCGCCAATATCAAAACCTTTCGGGATGATCCACAGGAACATCTTATGTACGCCAAAGGGGATTCCCATAAATATCCACAATTTCAGGTAATCGCACTGCCCGTTCTCCACACAGAGGGGATAGAACAGCGCCGCCAGGATTACCGCCGCCCCTACCGGAGCAATCACTTTTTTGGCAAACTCATACATCTCAGCCACCTCCGTACAGATCATGGTTCACTTCCGCCTGGTAGTAATGATTCATCGTCATAGACGAATTATAAAGTGTCGTCAAAAGATACGCCCGGATATTCGTCACTTTGGACGTATTCCGGTGCAGGCTGAATAAGACATACTCGATATGGGAATACGTCAGCTTTAAAAAACGGCTCTTAACCACAGATACCGGCTTGTCTGCCCCGCCAATCCGTACCACTGTATCATCCGGCAACATCAGGATCTCCACCATTAGTTCAATAAGCTCGCCCACGTCCTCTCCTTCGCCTTTCTCTACAAACCCCTCATAATCCACATTTACCCGTAAGATTTCCCGGTAGGTTTCCATCCGCTCCATCATATCACTGTTAATAGGGCACACTTCACCTGCGGAGAAGGATAGATTAGATTGGATAGGATCAGTCTCACTATAATCAGTCTTGTTAATATCAGTCTTATTACAGTTTGATTTTGGAACTTCTTGAGTTTTGATTTTCATACTTCCAGAAGTTCGGTTTTCACATTTCTTGAAGTCTGATTTTGGAACTTCTTGAAGTTTGGTTTTCATACTTCCAGAAGTTTGATTTTCATACTTCTGGAAATCCGATTCTGGAACATCCTGAAATCCGCTTTTCATACTTCTTGAAGTTTGATTTTCATACTTCTGCATATTTCCGGCATTTTCCGTCTCTATTTCTCCACTTTCCGAGTCCAGGCACTCCTTTATCATAAAGTTTTTCACGTAGATCACGTTGGGCTTCCCAAGGCCAAGCCGCTTTTTCTCGATCAGGCCGATCCCCTTTTCCGAGTCCAGTTCTGCAATATTTTTTATCGCTTTCTGACGCCCGCAGCCCAAAAGTTCCATGATTTCTTCCACAGTAAAAATAATATATACCCGATCTTCCTCGTCAAACCAGCGGTTCTTAATGCTAAGGCTCATACGGTCTAACATCAGACCGTATAAAACCTTTGCTTCACAGGAAAGGGATTTAAAACATTCTGCGGTAAACAGCACTTTCGGGACACGGTAAAAGCTGTACTGTTCCGCTTCCATTCCACGGAAATAATCAAACTGTATTTCCTGCATCTGTTTCCTCCTCCTTTTCCTGTTTCCATTGTTCCAGAAGCGAATAGATCACTTCCTCAATCTGCGTTTTCGTATATGCCGGCGGGAAGTAATCCCGGATCTTCTTTGAAGAGATCGTTACGCTCTGGCCGCCGTTCTCTTTCTTTACCAAAAGCGCATAGATACTTCCTTCTGACAGTGTTCCTTCCTCACTCATAGCTTTGAGCTGTCCTGCCTGTACCGGAGATGGATAAGCGCCAATGTTCCCCGCTGCTCTCAGCACCATCTCCTGTTCTTCCGGTTTCAGAAAAGATAAGCGCTCCCCGGCTATCATCGCAATCCTGCCTGTATCCACCAGCTCCAGAAACCCGTCAATCAGGCTTGCAAGCCGGATATATCTCTGCACTGTCCGTCCGCTGTCCCCGGCTTTCTCTCCCACGGCATCTGCCGTATGTTTGTCTCCTTTGCTTCCCTGGTGTCTCAGCGCCTCATATTTCATCTTGTAGGCTCTGGCTTTCTCGCTGGGCAGAAGGTTCTCCCTCTGGATATTGGTATCCACCATAAGCACCGTGGCAGCGTCATCGTCCAGATTCCGGATAATCACCGGCATTTCTGCCTTTCCTGCCAGCTCGCAGGCCCGCCATCTCCGGTGTCCAGCCACCACTTCATATCCATCAGCGCAAGAACGCACAATCCCCGGCTGGATCACGCCGTGCTGAATGACACTTTCCACTGTCTCCTGCATTTTTTCATCATCCAGTACCTTAAACGGATGGTTTTTAAATGGCCGGAGCTGGCTCAATGGAACAGTGGTATAAGTTCCCTCCACGTTGTTATCTTCTGCTCCAAACAGTTCGTCATAGGAAGTCAGCCTGATCTTTTCCGCACTCTTACTTTTCATCTGCAAGCACCTCCCCGGTCAGGTGGCGGTATCCCTCTGCCACAATTCCTTTCGGATCGTGAAGATAGATACTCTTTCCCTCCGCTGTTGTCTCCGCCGCCCGTACAGACATCGGGATACAGTTCTCAAAGATATGGATGTTATTGCCGTATACCTCACGGATCTGTTCGGAAATATCCCGTGCGAAGTTTGTCCGGCGGTCAACCTTTGTCAGCAGAATCCCCAGAATGGACAGCCTGGGATTCAACCGTCTATGTACCTTGCCGATAGTCTTGATAAGCTGCTGCAGACCCTTTACCGGAAGATAAGCCGCCTCCACCGGGATCAGCACACTGTCCGCTGCTACCAGGGCATTGATGGTGATCATTCCCAAAGAAGGCATACAATCAATCAGGATATAATCATAGCCGGCTTTTATCCCGTCCAGGTACAGGCGAAGCACCTGCTCCCGGCTCATAACATTTACAAGGGAAGTTTCCAGTCCGGCAAGTTCGATGTTGGCAGGAATAAAGTCAATCCCTTCCTCATGGTGGATAATGCCTTCTCCCGGCTCCACATCCTCGTCATTGATAACCTTCTCCATGATATTGACTAAAGTTACATCCAGTTCATCCGGCTCCCGGATGCCTAAACTCACTGCCATGCTGCCCTGGGCATCCGCTTCTACCAGAAGCACCTTTTTCCCAGCTCTTGCCAAACCGATACCTAAATTTACACACGTCGTTGTTTTTCCGACACCGCCCTTTTGGTTTGCGATTGCGATAGTTCTGCACATATATCTTACCTACCTTTCTTCCTCTTTCTTTTCTGTCTTTTCCACTTCCGCATAGGAGCGGAAATATCGGTTCGTCCCCTTATTGGAAAATATCTCCGATACGGAGAGAACCCGGATCTCCGGGTGGCTCTCCAGCAGACGTTTAAACCAGCGAATATCCTTCACGGTTCCTTGCAGCCTAATCTTCAGCATAAAACATCTCCTCCCAATCCACATAGAAGCAGTAATCCGGATAGCGGATTTTGATTGCTTCCCAAAAATATTTAGCGTCCCCTGTGCAGAATATATCGCTGACAGAATAAAGCCGTGTCTCTGTGATCTGTTCTTCCGTATCGTCATATTCATCTGTTGTAGGTGTTCCGTCTGTGTAGAGATTAAACGCTAAACGGACAATCTTTTCGCTCCCGCTGGTCTGCCAGCCTTCCTGCAGACACCCCGGCTTTATAAATCCCGTCTCAAAGTCATAGATCCGGTTTACATTGCGCCTGGTATCTTCCGATAATCCCAGGCAATAGACCAAAGCCTTATGGTATGAATCCTGATACCGGCATTTTGAAAGATAGGTGTTGTAAAATTTCTCATGTTCCCTGTTCTTGAAAGTGATTTTTCTTTCCTGTTTTGCACCTTTCGCTGTGTTCTTTGTCATCTGATTTTCCTCCACTATTAATTTTTGCTAATTTAACTCGTCATTCATCATTTTCAGATATAATCCGTCCAGAAACTCTCGCTTAATATCTAGCGTTTGTTTCTGCCATGTATCGTTTTCGGCATGAGTACCATTCCATAAATCTTCTGCCACATTTCTCCGCAGATGCCAGTATAACTTACATCTTCGGTCAATCTTTTGTTTCTCTTTATCCGCCACAGAATTATCGGCTCTGAAAAACTTATATACAGATATTCTTAAGGCGAGCGCCATCTGACACAGGGCATACAACGGGATTTTGTTCTCTCGCCGGCATCTGGCATTGGTAAACCATGTATATACTGTCCCTTCCGGAGAACCTGTCACTTTACAGATCCATTTAACTTTCCTATTCAGATGAATCCCCTGAGCTTTCAAAACATGATTAATATTTTGGATGAGTTCTCTTTTATCCGTGTTCTGATGCAGTTTTGTTAAAATGATGATTTCCTTTTCCAATTTCATTTTTCTTTGCTCTTTACGCTGTGTTGTTCCCATTTGTTTTTCCTCCTGAATTTTAAAATTTTGTATAAAAAAATAGGGACACTCTGCTGCAAGTATCCCTATCTTCTATCAATGTATTGATAGCTCTATATTCACTTTCATAATCCAGGATTTTTTGTGTTCCCCGTACCGAGGTCTAAGGCAACCACAACGGTTACTTTGTTTACAAGTACCTTTTCCTTGTGATTTTCCTCTAATCTGTTGAAACTGAAAAAGTCAACAAAGTGCGTAAATTCAAGGATTTCTAGATATGTTTCCTTTGTAGTCTTACCACAGTCTCGACTGTGTTTTCTTTGGGCATACGAATTCGGTCGCCTTCCTGTCCATCGTAGTATACTGGAAACGTCAGATCAATATGCTTGATAATGCGTCCCATATCTTTTTCATCCGGATCCAGTTCAATGGATTCAATAAATGTCCTCATGAACTCCTTTTTTTCCAGATCCGTCATTTTACCATATAATATATCAAAATCCAGAAGAAATTGGTATATCTTTTTCCCTGTGACTTGTTTTCCATATGAAGCCCCGATCTTTGTCTCCACATCAGTAATTGCTTCTTCCAGTTCTGCAATTCGGTCATAAAGATTATCCATCCGCTCCTGCATATCCTGGTACTTCCTGTCATAATGCTTATCGCCCGG
>CALIZJ010000024.1 GCA_938028845.1 uncultured Blautia sp. | reverse complement strand
AATAAGAAAAATCAATAAAATCCTCTGCTCATTCATATTATTTTTCCTCCTCCCTATGCTCAAAAACCGTATCAATAGATACGCCGAAGGCTTCTGCAATTTTAAAAGCCAGTTCCAATGACGGTGTATATTTATATTTTTCTATAGATATCACAGCTTGCCTTGAAATTCCAACCTTATTTGCCAAATCAGCCTGTGTCCAATCACGTTCCGCCCGTAACACTTTAATCCTGTTCCATATCAAAGTCATCTCTCCTTTCCAAAATGTAACGAAGTAATTACATATCTATAATGTAACACACACATTACATTTTGTCAAGAGACTCGGACAGGCAAATAAAAAGCAGAAAAAAAGTATAAAAGAAAAAATGTTATACTTTCTTTCTGCTTTGGGAATATCTCCATAACCTTATGTAAGTACCAAAGACGTACTATAAATACAATTCAGCCAACAGCATACACTCCAATGATCGTAATACAGGGAATAACCGTCAGAAAAACAACAATTTTTTGATTTTTAACAAGGCAAAGTTTTGTTCCCTATATAGTGAATTTCACAGCTCTTGCTCCGAGAACTCCACAGTTATCGCCTGTACCAAATCCATTCCCTCAAAAACGGAAGGATCAAAGTAATCATTCACTGAATAGCTTCTCATACTTGTTCCATTATCATATATGATAACCGCAATTGGAATTTCTTTGTTTAATTCTATATTTTGAAATTCATCTAAAAATCCTTTGCCGCTGGCAAGATAATCTTGGTCTTGGGCAAGTTTGCCGGCGTCACTTGTAAAGGAAGATCTGCCGGCACAGTTTACATGGAAATCAATACTATAATCATCCTGCATCTCCATGGCAAGCGTCCCTTTTAGCTCCATTCCTTGAACAGAGTCCTGAGCAGAGTCAATAGAAACTGCACCATCGTCATTCTTTTTCCATTTTCCATCCGTATCAAGCTGATATGCATTTATATGCAATGCAACAGCCTCTTTTGGTGCATGAAATGTGAAGATCCGTGATGTGTCAGTCATACCAAAAGACGCAAGCAAAGATTGTTCCTCCTTTGTCAACTCATAGGGAGCAATCCCCACTGCATCCTTTGAACACCCAGACAAAACACAGCCTAAACAAGGCAACAACAGTGTTAAAAAAACGTCTCTTTTCTTCATTGTGCTAGCCTCCCTCCATTCCGCTTTCCCTTTTCAAACAGTCTTTCTAAGACATTTTAAACTTCTAATCCGCCGACCAATTTTCTTTATTATACCATTCGTTTATTCCCCTGTCATTTCCTTTCTCTCTTCTCACCTACACAAAAAAAGAGGGACATCATCTGTCCACTCTCTTTCAAATACTCTGCATAATTTATTACTTCACACTATATCATATCCAAATGCAAAAAACACGCTTACTTGTGATAGGGCTCATGATTCATAATCCGAAAACTCCGGTAAATCTGCTCCAAAAGGATCATCTGCATAAGCTGATGGGGAAAAGTCATTGGGGAAAAGCTCAGCTTTAAGTCCGCCCGCTTCTGCACAGAGTTGCTAAGGCCCAGGGAACCGCCGATGACAAAAGCGATGGAACTTTTCCCCTCCACGCCAAGCCTTTCTATCTTTTTAGAAAGTTCCACAGAATCCATCATTTCTCCATCAATAGCCAATGCGATCACATAGTCCTGTTCGCGAATGTTCTTCATCAGGCGCTCTCCTTCTGTATCTTTAATCTGCGTATTTAAAGCGTCTGATGCGTGATCTGGTGTTTTTTCGTCCGCAACCTGATAAAAGGAAAGTTTACAGTACCGGCTCAGCCGCTTACTGTATTCTTTAATTCCCTCAGTCAGATATTTCTCCTTAATTTTCCCTACGGAAAGAATCTTAATCTCCATTAGAATTCATAATCCATACAAGCCCGGTTGCAGGTAACACTCCTTACAAAAGTAGCCACCTTCACATGATCCGGATTTGTGGCATAAGCTTTTAAAGATTCCGGGGTATCCAGCTCTGATATAAGGGCCAGATCATGGGAACTGGAACTGATAGGGTCAATGACCACCTCTGCCTTTAAAAGTCCCGGCACAACCCCTACAAGACCTTCCAGTCCTTCTTTGATCTTCACAGAGGCCTCTTTTCTTTCCTCTGCTCCTACCTCTTCTTTAAATGACCACATTACAATGTGCTTTACCATAATTCCTTCCTCCTTGCTTTTAGTATTCTAAATAATATATCCTGCTCGCCACTTCACTGACTTTTCCATTGGCAGCTACAAGAATCGCATAAAAAACATGGTATCCTTCCGGCATGGCAATAGGCTTTTCGTACACTGTACTTTGCACTGTAGGGATCTGATCGAATGCATAATATGCCCTGCAGCCATCTGGAACCGTAATCTCTATCCTTGTTTTTTTATTATAATTTCCCTCTTTCGGCGTGATCTCCGGTGCTTTTGGGATATTCACCACAATGACGTATTTTCTTGTGATCTCATCACTGGTCATATTTTTATCGTTTATACCGATTGCCCTTAAAACTGTAGTTCCTTCTGTAAGTTTAATGGAACCTGTATAACGCAAACTGTCCTTTGTAGGCTTACTGCCGTCCAGAGTATAATATATATTTTCATACTCCGCATAAAGACTCACACTTTGCATCGAAGTATAAGTCCCCGGCGGCAGACTGGAAACAGGTGCCGGACAGATATATTCCTTGCACGCTTCCCGCACCTTTGCACTCTCACAGTCCTCCAGCAGAGCTTTGATCTCATCGTATTGTTCATTCATTTCCAACAAATGGATCATCTGCTGGTAGACTTCCACACTGTCCGGATACGTCTTTAGCATAGGTTTTAAAACTAAAAGGGCAGATGACAGATTCCCTTCCTTTTCCTGAATCCTGGACAACATAATATTTGCTTTCAGATTCTCCGGTTCCTTTTCCAGGGCAGCATTTGTATAGCGGAGAGCCTTCTCGTACTCTCCCCTTTCAAATGCTCTGTCTGCCTTTTCATAAACCGCCTCAAAGGAAGTCGCCTGTCTGACGAAAAATACCACTGTAAGCAGGACAAGCATGCCGAAAACAATGCCTGTGATCTGCTTTAACCGCTGCCGTTTTTTTAACAGCATCCGCGCACGTTCAGAAAAAGCAGCCTTTGGCTCTTC
>CALIZJ010000023.1 GCA_938028845.1 uncultured Blautia sp. | reverse complement strand
TCCGCATGTGGGATCTGTACCTGGCTGCCTGCGCAGCGACTTTCCATAATGGGATCATCGATATACATCAGATTCTGATGACGAAGGGGATCAACAATGATCTGCCTATGACCCGCTGGTATTGATGTGAAAAAATAGCGATGCCCTACGCCTGAGGTACTGGAAATTGCTCCGTCTATTTTCAGACGCTATGGAATTTCTTTTCTTTTATTGCCATTAAATATCTTTTCAACTTACTATTTTCAGGCTATAATGAAACCAAAGGCGGCATTTATCGTATCCATCGCAAGAGGTCTGGTGATCAGCGGCATTCTTATTTTCCTGTTGCCGGCAGTTGTGGGAGCTGATTTTATCTGGTTTTCCATGCCGATCACAGAATTGGTCGTTGCCGTTTATGTGATATATACGATGGTGAAGTACACCCGAAGATTGCCCGTTGAAAGGAGGAAATAAATATGAATAAAATCATTACAATAGGCAGGGAATTCGGAAGCGGCGGACGTGAGCTGGGACGCCGGTTGTCGGAGGAATTGGGAATCGCTTATTACGATCAGGAGATTATCAGCGAAATTGCGAAAAGGACTTCGCTGTCAGAACAGTATGTACAGGCAATATCAGAAAAACGCCCTTCATTTTCCTATCCGATCCATATACAGCACAGTTTTTATCCAGGCGTAAATCCTGTTTTTGAGCACAGTCTGTCTGTTTATAAAGAACAGAGCCAGATCATTAAAGAAGCGGCGGAAAAATCTGACTGTATTATTGTGGGACGTTGTGCAGATTATATTCTAAAGGACTATAATCCGCTGCGGCTTTTCGTCTATGCGGATATGGACAGCAAGATAAAGCGCTGCCGGGAAAAGGCTCCGGAAGGAGAACATCTTTCTGACAAAGAATTAAAACAGCAGATTAAAGGTATCGATAAAAGGCGCGCTAAGTATTACGAATTTTATACAGAGCATACCTGGGGAGATAAATTAAATTACGACCTGTGCATCAATACTACACAGACGGTCATTAAAGAGATTGTTCCGGTTATTGCAAGACTTTACTAAATTTGTGGATGGTTTTTTGGAGAAATAGCCGAAAATTTTATCTATAATTAACAAGGCTTGCTTCCAATGCTATACTGACTCCGTATAAAAGGATTGTTACTGGTAAAGCAGGCTATACCGATTATGCACATTCCCGTGAGGATGTGGTAATGGTATAGCCTTTTTTGATGCAGTTTATTGGTTTTGACTTTGGAAAGGTCAGGTCAGAAAGATATATGCCTGTGTCCTTAAAGTTTATGAATATATCCGAAAGGAATATGGAATTCTTCTTACCAATGAGGAGATCATGTATCTGATCATTCATATCCGGCGCGTGATCACCAGATAGAAAAGGTGTTCTTGGGAAGAGAAGGGAAAAGAGCGAAAAATCACAGGTTATACCACTTTTCTGATATACGGAAGAGTGAGAAAATAGCAAGGAGGAAGAGCTGAAAAAGACTCCGGGAGTGTTAGGGGTTGCCATAAGCGGCGGGCAGTACCAGATCATTATCGGAAATGACGTAAATCATGTGTACAAGCCCATTGCGGAAAAGTGCAGCCTAAACCAGGACAGTAATGGAGGAAAAGACAGCGGAGAAAAGAAAAGCATCGGTGCCAGGCTGATCGATACGATCACCGGTATCTTTACACCAGTCCTTCCGGCAATTACTGCAGCCGGTATGTTAAAGGCTGTTTTATCCCTGCTGGTGGCTTTTAAACTGGTGGACACAGATGCCAGCACCTATCAGGTGATCAATTTCATGGCGGATGCGGCGTTTTACTTCCTGCCTATTCTCCTTGCCAATTCAGCGGCAAAAAAATTCGGCTGTAATCCCTACCTGGCTATGATGCTGGGCGGAATGCTGCTCCATCCTAATTTTGTAAATATGGTTACTTCATCCCAGGAGAGCGGAGAGGCGATCAAGCTGTTTTTCATTCCTATTTATAATGCCAGTTATTCTTCATCCGTTATCCCTATTATCCTAGCCGTATGGTTTATGTCTTTAGTAGAACCTGTTGCAGACCGGATTTCCCCGAAACCCATCAAGTTCTTTACGAAACCTTTGATCACCGCCCTGGTAGCTGGCGGGGCAGCGTTAGCTGTTTTAGGACCAGTGGGTTATGTGATCGCAAGCTGGATCGCTGCGGGAGTAACCATGCTGAATACTTATGTAAGCTGGCTTGTTCCTATGATCTTAGGCGGAGTGTTCCCGCTGCTTGTTATGACGGGAACCCATTACGGAATCATTCCTATCGGTATTAATAACCGTATGACCACAGGCTTTGACACCATTGTTTATCCGGCAAACCTTGCATCCAATATTGCCCAGGGTGCGGCAACTTTTGCAGTAGCCATAAAAACGAAAAAACCAGAAGTACGCCAGGTGGCATCCTCTGCAGGCATTACCGCAGTCTGCGGTATCACAGAACCGGCTCTTTATGGTGTGAATATGCGCTTTAAGACTCCGCTGATCTCTGCATGTATCGGCGGTGCCGTAGGCGGTCTTTTCATGGGGATTTTTACTGTTAAGAACTATGGCGGCGGCTCTCCGGGACTTATGACCCTTCCGGGATATATCGGCGGAGACAGCTTAAGAGACCTTATGTTTGCTTGTATCGGTGCGGCTATCGCTTTTGTGATCGCCTTTGCTGTTTGTTGTGTTATTTATAAAGACCAGGAAGAGGAAGTACAGGAGACACAGGCAGCCCCTGTGGAGAGTAAGGAAGGGAAAACAGAGACTGTTTCTGCTTCTGCTGGAAGTGCCAGTGGGATTCAGAATGTATGCGCTCCGGTGAAAGGAAAGCTGACCCCTCTTTCAGAAGTAAATGATCCGACTTTTGCTGAGGAAATCCTTGGAAAAGGCGTTGCTATTATTCCGGAAGAGGGAAAGTTCGTTTCTCCGGTAAAAGGAACCATACAGACGGTATTTGACACCAAACATGCCGTTGGAATCCTTTCGGATACTGGCGTGGAGCTTTTGATCCATGTGGGACTGGATACGGTAAACCTGAAAGGGCAGTTTTATGAAGCCCTGGTAAAAGACGGAGATCCGGTGGATGTAGGAACACCTATTTTAAATGTGGACTTAGCTGGCGTGAAAGGTGCCGGATATGATATAATAACTCCTGTGATCGTTACGAATTCAATGGATTACAATGATGTGATCGCGGTTTCAGAAGGAGAGGTTAAGCCGAAGGAAACCATAATCAAAGTGATCGGATCATAAAAAGGAGGAAAACTATGCCATTAAACAAGGATTTTCTTTGGGGCGGGGCTACCGCTGCAAACCAGTGTGAAGGAGCCTATCAGGCAGGAAGCAGAGGGTTGGCGAATGTGGATGTGATCCCCCACGGCCCTGACCGGCGCAGTGTTATGCTGGGTGTAAAAAACATGGAGGAGATCCAGGACGGGTATTATTATCCTGCTCTGGAGGGAATTGATTTTTACCATCATTTCCGGGAGGATATCGCCCTTTTTGCGGAGATGGGCTTTAAAGTGTTCCGGCTCAGCATCGGCTGGTCCCGGATTTTTCCCAAAGGGGATGAAAGCGAGCCTAACGAAGAGGGACTTGCCTTTTACGAAGAAGTATTTCGGGAATGTAAAAAATATGGGATCGAGCCTCTTGTAACCATTACCCATTTCGACTGCCCCATGCATCTGATACAGAAATATGGCGGCTGGAAAAACAGGCAGCTTATCGAATTTTATAAAAGGCTGGTGACTACGCTCTTTACCAGGTACAAAGGGCTGGTAAAATACTGGATCACCTTTAATGAGATCAATATGATCCTCCATCTGCCCTTTATGGGAGCCGGGCTTCAATTCCAGGAGGGCGAGGATGAAAAGCAGGCGAAATATCTAAGCGCTCATCATGAACTGGTGGCAAGCGCCTGGGCGACAAAGATTGCCCATGAGATCGATCCGGAAAATAAGGTTGGCTGCATGATGGCGGCGGGAAATTATTATCCTTACTGCTGTATGCCGGAAGATGTCTGGGAAGCCATGGGTAAGGATCGGGAAAATATGATGTTCATCGATGTGCAGGCGAGAGGATATTATCCCAATTATGCAAAGAAATTTTTTGAAAAAGAACACATTTCTTTGGGTATGACAGAGGAAGATGAACAGATCTTAAAAGAAAATACAGTGGATTTTATCAGTTTCAGCTATTATTCCTCGCGCTGTATTACTACCCGCAAGGATGTGGGAGAAACCATAGGAAATGCTTTTAAAGGCACGAAGAATCCTTATCTGAAATCCTCTCAGTGGGGATGGCAGATCGATCCTTTAGGGCTTCGGATCACCATGAATACCTTATACGACCGTTACCAGAAGCCGTTATTTATTGTGGAAAACGGCCTGGGCGCAAGGGATGAGTTGGTTCCGGACGGAAAGGGGTCCTTTACGGTGGATGATGATTACCGTATTGAATATCTGAAAGCGCATATTGAAGCCTTTAAGGCGGCAGTGGAAGAGGACGGCGTGGAGCTTCTGGGGTATACCACCTGGGGCTGCATTGACCTGGTAAGCGCTTCCACAGGAGAGATGAGCAAAAGGTATGGGTTCATTTATGTAGACCGGGAGGACGACGGCTCCGGAAGCCTTGCCCGTTACCGTAAGAAGAGCTTTTACTGGTATAAACAGGTCATTGCCTCCAATGGAGAAGACTTGGAAAACAGAAAATAATATAGAGTGTGAGTGCTATAAAAAGACAGCTTCCAAGGCAGCAATATTGCCGGAAGCTGTCTTTTATGTGAAAAATGTATAGATTTAAAAAGAAAAATAAAAAAACATATTGACTTAGAGTCTACTCCAGGGAGTAAGGTAAATAAGAAAGCAGGGCCAATACCAATGCCAAAAAAGCATTCCCCCCTTTAGTATTGGCCTTGTTTTATGAAAAAGGAGGACGATATCATGATTTATAAAGATTTTCAAGATCTGAAGCTGTCTGCATTAGGATTTGGAACTATGAGGCTTCCGGTAGTGGGAGGCAAAGGAGATATTCCCATTGATGAAGAGAAAGCTGCGGAGATGGTTGCTTACGCCTTGGAACAGGGTGTCAATTATTTTGATACTGCATATGGATATCATGCGGGAGAGTCGGAAAAAGTAATTGGAAAGCTTCTGGCAAAATATCCCCGTGACAGCTATTATCTTGCCAGCAAGTTTCCTGGATATGACCTGTCTAATATGGATAAGGTGGAAAGCATTTTCGAGGAACAGCTTAAAAAATGCGGCGTAGACTATTTTGATTTTTATTTGTTCCATAATGTATACGAAAAAAATATTGATTATTATCTGGATGAGAAATACGGCATCCTGGATTATCTTTTGAAACAGAAGGAAGCAGGGCGCATTAAACACTTAGGATTTTCTGTCCATGGACGTTACGATACGTTAAAACGTTTCCTGGATGCTTACGGAAAGCATATGGAGTTTTGCCAGATCCAGTTAAATTATCTGGACTGGAAACTGCAGAATGCAAAGGCAAAAGTAGAGCTTCTTAATGAATGGCAGATTCCTGTCTGGGTAATGGAACCTCTGCGAGGTGGAAGCCTGGCAACCCTTTCCGAAGAAAATACAAAGAAGCTGAAAGCGCTTCGTCCGAAGGAAGAGGTGCCGGCCTGGGCTTTCCGTTTCCTTCAGTCTGTGCCGGGAGTGACAATGGTTCTTTCCGGTATGTCCAATATGGAGCAGATGAAGGCAAATGTAGCTACATATCAGGAAGAAAAGCCTCTTACAAAAGAAGAGATGGAGGCGCTTATGGGTGTCACGGACAGTATGCTGGATATTCTTCCATGTACGGCATGCCGTTATTGTGTAACTCATTGTCCACAGGAACTGGATATTCCTACGCTTCTTTCTCTGTACAATGAGCTGCGTTTCTCAAACGGTTTGATCACCCATATGGCTGCAGAGGCACTTCCGGAAGATAAACGCCCCAGCGCCTGTGTAGGCTGCCGAAGCTGTGAAGCAGTCTGTCCGCAACAGTTAAAGATTTCTGAGGCAATGGCAGACTTCGTGGAAAAATTAAATCAGCCGGCTGGTTTATAAAAGAAAAGTTTCCTGTGATTTCCCGTGTAAATATGGTAAAATAAGGGCAATGTAAAATTATAACGTATAAAGAGAAAAGATCTTGTAAAGATGAGGAGGATGCCATGAAAATTTTACACTTGGGAAAAAAGGGAAATGTTGAAAAATACCTTCCATATAAAGAGTGTCTGGAGGGAGTGGAGCTGGTAGATCTGCCGATCACTGCTTCTGTAGAAGAGATATTAGAAAAGGCGTCAGACGCGCAGTATCTTATTGCGGATGCCATCGCGCCTGTACCCGCCCAGTTGATACGGGGCATGTCCGGGCTTAAGATGATTCATTCAGAGGGCGTTGCTTATAATCTGTTTGATATAGAAGCCGCTAAAGAATGTGGCGTATACGTATGCAACTGTAAAGGAATGAACGCCATGGCAGTGGCGGAGCAGACAGTTCTTCTCATGCTTTGCCTTTTGCGGGACGTGACGGCGGGGGATGCCGCTGTGCGCCAGGGCAGGCAGATCCAGATGAAAGAGGGCTACATGGTACGGGGCGACCTTTTTGAGCTGTCGGATCTCCCGGTAGGTCTTATTGGCTTTGGAGATATTGCCAAATGCGTGGCGAAGCTGATGCAGGCATTCCATGTAAAGACCTATTACTACAGCCATCACAGGGCAGACAGAGAGACAGAGGAGGAATATGCTGTTACGTATCTGCCTTTAGATGAGCTGTGTGCTAAATGTAAGATTTTCAGCATCCATGTTCCTGTAACCGAAGAAACGAAAAATATGATAAACGAAAGCTTTTTCCACAAAGTTTCTCTGGGTTCTTATCTGATCAATACCGCCAGAGGAGAGATTGTGGATTCCCAGGCACTGGTGGACGCCATCAGAAAAGGAATCATAAAAAAAGCGGCGCTGGATACCATAGCCGGAGAGCCGGTAAAAGAGGACAATATCCTAATAAACCAGCCGCCGGAGATTGCGGACAAGCTGCTTTTCAGCCCTCACATTGGCGGGATTACCGCGTCCAGCTTTAAGAGAGGCTACGAGATGGTATGGGAAGATATCCATGCTGTGGAGGCTGGAAGAAAGCCGGCTCGTGTAGTAAGTGATTTTACTGATAAACGATAAAAATATATCGATAAACGATAAAAATATAATTGACGGCATTTGCCCTCCTATAGTATACTGAATTTTGTAAAGAAAAAACGGGATATAGGAGGGCTTTGTTATGTATAAGGGCGAAAAGAGCAATCATGTGAAAATACGCTGTGATGAGATCGGAATGACGCTTCGGGTCGTGTTCTGGATCTGTCTGCTTCTTTCTATTCTATATCTGGGAATTGGAATCTTCCTTGCTCTTAAACCAGCTTCGGAGTTTTCCGTATCTCTTATGGAAACATCTGCGGGATTTATTGGCATCGCCTCCGCCCAGGAGGGAAGCAATATCCAATTTGCAGTGAATGTACTGAACAGTGCGGCCATAGAACGACCGAAACTTGTATATTGCACGGGATATTTTGTGCAGTGGGCAGCGAATCTGACAGCAGTAGCAATTTTGTGGTATATTAGGAATATTTTTAGAAATATAGAAAAGCGGGAAACTCCTTTCTTAGCAGAAAATAGTCGGGCTGTACGTGCCATAGGAATATTGGTAATCGTAAATGCACATATTAAAACCGCGTTTTTGCCGTTATTTTGTGCGATATTAGGGATTGGTGCAGGCGGAAGTGAAGGGATGATAAATGTTTCCAGCCTCCTGGTGGGCGGAGTTATCATCTGCTTGTCTTATATATTTGCGTATGGGGCTGTTCTTCAGACGGAAGTGGATGAAACGATTTAAACTCAAAAATGCGGAACTTTTGTCCGGGTAAGGAGGAAATTAAGTGGCGATTATTTTAAGGCTGGACAAAGTAATGGCGGACAGAAAAATTTCTCTGAATGAGCTGGCACAAAAGGTGGGGATCACCAATGCAAATCTGTCTAACTTAAAAACCGGAAAAGTACGGGCAATCCGTTTTTCTACATTGGATGCTATATGCAGGGAATTGGAGTGTCAGCCTGGTGATATTTTAGAATATGTATCAGAAGAAATATAAATGAGAATATATGAAAAGCTTGAAAACTATAAAAAAATATGATATAAATATGTACCAGAAAAAGACGGCGATTTTTTTTGCTGCTCCTTGGGGACGGCTAAGAAACGTCTGATAAGGTATATCTTTGCCGCCGGGTAAAGATTGAGAGCGTCTGTAACCATACCGATAGGCCGAAGAAGGTATGGAACAGACGCTTTTCTTCTGCGTTTTTAACGGTCTCAGGGAGGCGGCCTGCCTGTGCTGGAAAATAAGGTATGCCAACAGTTTGGTTTCGCCGGCTTAATAATATAGTTTGAGGAGGTACATAATGGAAAAGGAAAGTATACTGGGACAATATGCTAAGTATACATCTTTAAATGTGATCGGTATGATCGGGCTGTCCTGCTATATACTGGCAGATACCTTTTTTATCTCAAAGGGGCTTGGTGCAAACGGCCTTGCAGCTTTGAACCTTGCTATTCCGGTCTATAACTTTATCAATGGAACCGGCCTGATGATGGGTATGGGAGGAGCTACCAGGTATTCTATCTTAAAAGGCCAGAATGAGGAGGAAAAGGCAAACCGGTACTTTACCACCTGTGTGAAAAGTACCATACTGATCGCTTTGCTCTTTTCCCTGGCGGGGATTTTTCTTTCCAGGTTTATAACCACCCTTTTGGGTGCCAACGAGCAGGTATTCGATATGACGAATACTTACCTGAAAGTGATCCTTATTTTTGCACCCATGTTTATGATGAACAACGTGCTTTTATGCTTTATGAGGAATGACGGAAATCCCAGGCTGGCTATGATCGCCATGCTGACAGGAAGCTTTTCCAATATCATATTGGATTATATTTTTATCTTCCCCTTTGGAATGGGTATTTTCGGCGCGGTACTGGCGACGGGATTTGCACCTATTATCAGTATGGGAATTTTATCCACCTCCATACTGAGGGGAAAAAACAGCTTCCGTCTGACAAAGACGTCCGGTTCTCTAAAAAAACTGCGGGATATTATGTCTCTTGGGCTCTCTTCCCTTGTATCGGAACTGTCCTCGGGAATCGTGATCATTGTCTTTAACTTTATTATCCTGGGACTGATGGGAAATACGGGTGTGGCGGCATACGGAGTCATTGCCAATATTTCTCTTGTGGTCGTATCTATGTTTACAGGGATCGCCCAGGGCATCCAGCCTATAGTCAGCAGCCGGTTCGGAGTGGGCGACTGGAAAAATGTGCAGAAAGTATTCCGGTATGCTTTTTTAAGTGTCCTGGGTGTGTCTGTTGTGGTATATGCCTGCATCTGCCTGTTTGCAGGAGACATCGCGATGATCTTTAACAGTGAAAACGACAGGGTTCTGCAGGAGACGGCGGTATACGGACTGCGTATTTACTTTTTGGCAGGTCCTTTCGCTGGTTTTAATATCATCACGGCAGTTTATTTCAGCTCTATAGACAGACCTCTGCCATCCCAGGTAATCTCTCTTATGAGAGGATTTTTCGTGATCCTGCCTGTAACCTTTTTGTTATCCGCTCTCTTTGACATGACAGGGGTGTGGCTGTCATTCCCGGCTGCGGAACTTTTAACTGCTTTATTTGCTGTATTCTGTCATTTGCACATCAGAAAAAGACCTTTTGCAGAGAAGCCGGTGAAAAACACTGCTTTCGCGGGAGGGCAGGGGAAATAATTTAATTCAAATTACAACATATAAAAAAAGTGTGCTATAATGAGGTTACTGAAACAGAAAAGCCCGAAAAAACAGAGATTCTGAGTTTTAAGGCAAAACTAGAAAAAGGGTTATGGAGGATGGTAATATGAAAAAAAGAAACATAATCGGAGCGCTGCTTTGCAGTGCATGCCTTGTGGCTTCCAGTGCAGTACCAGCTATGGCAGATGCAGTTAAGGTAGTGACCTTAGGGGCGGACCTTACGGAAGAGCAGAAAAATACAATGATGCGATATTTCCAGGTGGATGCAAACCAGGTGCAGATCCTGTCCGTTACCAATCAGGATGAAAGAGATCACTTAAGTGCTTATGTGCCCCTGGAGCAGATTGGTACGAGGACCGTAAGCTGTGCATATGTAAAACCTACAGATTCCGGCGGAATTAAAGTACGTACTGCGAACTTAAACTGGGTAACCTGTAATATGATCGCCACCACACTGTCTACCTCCGGCGTGAGCAACTGCGAAGTAGTAGCAGCCTGCCCCTTTGAGGTATCCGGGACAGGTGCGCTGACAGGTATCCTGATGGCATATGAAACCGCAAGCGGCGAGAAGCTGGATGAGACGAAAAAGGAAATCGCTACAGAAGAACTGGTTGTTACCGGAGATCTTGCGGAGAATGTGGGACAGGATGACGCTACCTATATTATGAATGAAGCGAAAAAACAGGTGGTACAGAATAACATCCAGAATGCAGATGAAATTTATAATGTGGTAATAAATATTGCAGAGCAGAATAATATGCAGATTGATTCCGCTCAGTTAGATAAGATCGTATCCTTGTTGGAAGAGATCGCACAGCAGAATTATAATTACGACGATATGAAAGAAACTCTCGAAAACGTAGAGCAGAATGTTTCCGGAGAGGCTGAAGTGGGTAATGACGCAGAGACTGAGGAAGCAGCAGATGCTTCTGAGGAGGACAGCATCATTTCCGGACTGGACGAGAGCATCCTTGGGGATAATGTAATTGCCGGTTCTACAGAGGATCCTTCCCTGGAAGACGAGACACGCCAGGATGCCGCTGAGGCAGATGGAACTGAGACCGCAGATGACGGTACCGTAGACATTCCAGAGGCTGCAGAGGATGGCACCCAGGAAGGTACAGAGCCCGCTGACGATGGAACTGTAGAGATTCCAGAAGCAGCAGACGACGGCACCACAGAGAGTACGGAAGGCGGAGAGGCTTCTGAGGATACCGTAGATATAAGCCTGCTCAGCGAAGAAGCAAAGGCCCTTTATGATCAGGCAGTAACCTTCTGTGCAGGTGAGTACGAGGGAGATACAGCATCTCTTCAGACAGCAATGGGAGCGGACGCAGTTGCTTCTGTTGTACTTGAAGCAGAGACAGGAACACAGCTTTCAGAAAAAGTCCTGAATCTTTATGCGAAGATCCTTCTGGATGGAACGGATTCTTATGTTCCTTCAGATACCGATACTTATCTGACCACAGAACTGAATATGCTCAGCGCACAGTTAAAGACCCTCTTTGGATTATCTGATGATGGAACAGAGGCGGATGAAATCCTTGTAAATGTATCTGAGGAAGACAGACAGGTTCTTTACGATGACACAATGAAATTCTTTGAAAATCTGTACGGAGAAACAGTGGAAACTTTGGACACCCAGGCAGAGACCGCAGCAGAAGGCGAAGTCGTAACCGAAGAGATTCCGGCAGAATAAATCTGAGCTGTTACTATTATAATAAGAAGAAAAGCTGTACCGCGAAAAAAGCTGCGGTGCAGCTTTTTTTGCAGGAAGTATTTACTGTCAAACTGTCCCTTTAAAAAATGTGAAAATTGGATGTTGTAAAAGAGACACTTTTTGAGTATGATAGCAAAGAAGAAAGCGTAGGAGATAATATCCGGCTATAACAGAAAGAAGGAAGCGGACAGTATGAACAGACAGAATACAACGATTTTAAAATTAGCGGAAACAGCTATTTTGGCGGCTTTGTGCTATGTGGCATTTACATTTTTGCAGATTAAGATCCCGGTACCCGGAGGGGACGCCACCTCTATTCATATAGGAAATGCCTTCTGTGTATTAGGAGCGCTGCTTTTAGGCGGCTGGTACGGCGGAATTGCCGGAGCGGTAGGCATGACCATAGCGGATCTTATGGACCCGGTATATATTACTGTGGCGCCTAAGACATTTGTTCTGAAGCTGTGTATCGGCTTGATCACAGGTCTGGTCGCACATAAAATCGCAAAAATAAACGAAAGCACAGACCGGAAATATGTATTTAAGTGGAGTGTGATCGCTTCTGCGGCAGGTTTGGCATTTAATGTAGTGGCGGATCCGCTGGTGGGTTATTTTTATAAACAGTTTATTCTTGGACAGCCCCAGCAGATGGCGGAGGTACTGGCAAAAATGAGTGCTTTTACTACCCTTTTTAACGCGGTAGTATCGGTAATCCTGGTAGGATTTTTATACAATGCAGTGAGACCTGCCCTGATCAAAATGCAGGTTCTTGTGATCAGCCCCAAGGAAGCACGTAAAGCTTGATCTTAAAAAAGAAAGAAATGACAAAAAGAAATTGCCTTATCCCAAAGGGTTATGCCTGGGGATAAGGCTTCTTTTTGCCTTTTTTGAGGATATGCATGTGAACTTTTTGTGTATTTGGGGAATTACTGGAAAAAAGAAAAGTATTATGTTAGAATGTATAGAAATGTTATTGGAGATGATAAAGGATGAGTCTGGCAGTTGCAGCGTTGAAAAAAGGAGAAGGCCGGTTATTGAAAGCTGGGGGAATGTGGGTTTTCGATAATGAGATCGCAAGCATTATGGGAAACTTTGAGAACGGCGATATTATCCTTGTGCGGGATTTTGACGGTTATCCCATGGGAAAAGGATTTATTAATACAAATTCTAAAATTGCCGTCCGCATGCTTACCAGGGATGAAAATACGGAAGTCGATGCAGCTTTTATAGAAAAAAGGGTAAGGGATGCCTGGGAATACCGTAAAAAAGTGGTGGATATCCGTTCCTGCAGAGTGATATTTGGGGAGGCGGATTTTCTTCCGGGTATAGTGGCAGATAAATTTTCAGATGTTCTTGTTGTGCAGTCATTAGCTCTGGGGATTGACCGGTGGAAGGAAGAAATCATTGCATCCCTGAAAAAAGTTATGGCAGAGGATGGAATCCAGATCCGGGGCGTTTATGAGAGAAGCGACGTAAAAGTGCGCAAACAGGAGGGAATGGAGCTTTATAAAGGCTTTATTGGAAATGAATTTCCTACCCTTGTGGAAATAGAAGAGAATGGTGTAAAATATCAGGTAGATGTAAAAGAGGGGCAGAAGACCGGATTTTTCCTGGATCAGAAGTATAACAGGCTGGCCATACAGAAATTGTGTAAAGGCGCCAAAGTTCTGGACTGCTTTACCCATACAGGTTCCTTTGCCTTAAATGCGGGTATTGCAGGAGCAGAAAGTGTTATTGGTGTGGATGCTTCGGCTCTTGCCGTGGAACAGGCGACAGCCAATGCCAGACTGAACGGACTGGAAAATAAAGTTAAGTTTATCTGTGAGGATGTGTTTGAACTTCTTCCCCGGCTGGAAGAGCAGGGGGAGCGTTTTGATGTGGTCATTTTAGACCCGCCGGCGTTTACCAAATCCCGTAATTCCGTAAAAAATGCAGTAAAGGGATACCGGGAGATAAACTTACGGGCTATGCGTCTGGTAAAAGACGGAGGATTTCTGGCGACCTGTTCCTGCTCTCATTTTATGACCTATGAGCTTTTTACAAAGACCATCGGACAGGCTGCGAAGAATGTGCATAAAAGGCTGCGCCAGGTGGAATACAGAACCCAGGCGCCGGATCATCCGATCCTGTGGTCTTCTGATGAATCTTACTATCTGAAATTTTATATTTTCCAGGTATGCAGTGAAAGATAAAAGTTTGCTGTTCAGTTATACGCAAGTAGCGAAGCGGATGTGCGCCCTGTGGGTATTGCGAGTATCTGCTTGACTATAGAAGATAAATCAGAAAGGATGAAAGAAATGAGTTTCAAAGAGGTCAAAGCGGAAGAGTTAGAGATGAATCCGTTTAAAAAGATTGGAAAAGAATGGCTGCTTATCACAGCAGGCGATGAAACGAAATGTAATACCATGACTGCAAGCTGGGGAGCCATGGGAGTTATGTGGGGGAAAAACGCAGTTACCGTGTACCTGCGGCCACAGAGGTATACAAAGGAGTTTGTGGATAGAGAAGAACTGTTCACTATTTCTGTTTTGCCAGAAAAGTACAGAAAAGCGCTGAATTATTGCGGAACAGTTTCTGGAAGAGAAGGAGATAAAATCAAAGATGCCGGACTGACTCCTTATCCGGTAGACGGTACCATAGGGATTTCCGAGGCAGATATGATCATGGTCTGCAAAAAGATGTACCATGATACCATAAAACCAGAGTGCTTTGATGCGAAAGAAAACGATGGAAAATGGTATCCGGATAAGGATTACCATACCATGTATATTGCAGAAGTAGTAAAGGTTCTGGTGAAAGAAGCTTAAAGAGAGGAATATGTATGAGAGATAAATTTATCAGATTTATGCAGGGACGTTATGGGGTGGATCAGTTTTCCAGATTTTTGCTGGGAGTGGCGCTGGTTTCCATTATTATTTCCATATTTACCAGGGGATATCTTGGCAACCTGCTGAATACGATCGGACTTTTGGCGATCGTGTATACGTATTTCAGGATCTTTTCCAGAAATATACAGAAGCGTTATGCGGAAAATCAGAAATACTTAAGTATAACCAGTAAGATCCGTATGCGTTTTAACAGAGAAAAAAATATTATGGCACAGAGAAAGACGCACCATATTTACTCCTGCCCTGGCTGCGGACAAAAGATCCGTATTCCCAGAGGAAAGGGGAAAATTGAGATTGAATGTCCGAAATGCCATACGAAGTTTATAAAAAACAGTTAGTTGGGTCCTATATGCAACAGGAGGAGAAATGTTCGGTTATATAGTGCTGAATAAGCCGGAAATAAAATTTAAAGATTTTGAGGAATACAGATCTTTTTACTGTGGTCTGTGCCGGGAATTGAGAGAAAAATACGGACCGGCGGGCCAGCTCTCTCTTACATATGATATGACTTTTTTGATCCTTCTGCTGGACGGTCTGTACGAGCCGGGGATTCGAAAAGGAACCACCCGCTGTATTGTACATCCGGTGAACAAGCAGACGGTGAGGAAAAGTATCATTACAGAGTACGCGGCGGATATGAACCTGCTTCTTACTTATTATAAATGCATGGACGACTGGAATGATGAGAGAAAGGTTGTCCGGTTATGCTATGCCAAGCTTCTGGAAGGAAAAAATGAAAAAACAGCGGCCGCATATAAGAAAAAAGCAGATACGATCCTTTCTCTTTTAAACCAGCTTTCCAGATGGGAGCGTGCGGGAGAAAAGGATATTGATAAGATGGCAGGCTGTTTTGGAAAGATCCTGGAAGAAGTTTTCGCATATAAAGAAGATGTTTGGGAAAAATCCCTGCGCAGAATGGGTTTTTATCTGGGCAAGTTTGTGTATCTTCTGGATGCCTATGAAGATGTGGAAGAGGATGTGGAGAATGGAAACTACAATCCATTTTCCGAAGATTATATAATAGAAGGGTTCGAGGAGCGTACACGCCAGCTTTTGATCATGATGCTGGCAGAGGCATGCCGGGAATTTGAAAAGCTTCCTATTATAAGGCATGCAGATATCTTGAGGAATATTTTATATTCGGGCGTGTGGTGCAAGTTTGAGACAGTAAGTAAGAAGCGAAGGGAAGTACAGGAGAAAGAGAATGTTAGATCCATATAAAGTTCTGGGAGTTTCCAGAGATGCATCAGATGAGGAAATAAAAAAAGCATACAGACGGCTTAGCAGAAAATATCATCCTGACGCTAATATCAACAATCCTAATAAAGCCCAGGCGGAGGAACGCTTTAAAGAAGTTCAGCAGGCATATGAGCAGATCATGAAGGAAAGGGAGTACGGATCTTCGGATTCCTATACTGGTTATGACGGCGGATTTGGCGGTTACGGCGGGCAGCGAAGCAGCGGCTATCAGGATGAGGAGAGTATTCGCAGGCAGGCTGCGGCTAATTATATACAGAGCGGACATTATCAGGAGGCTTTAAATGTATTGTCCTCTTTAAGCCAGCGCAATGGACAGTGGTATTATCTCTCTGCCATGGCGAATATGGGGCTTGGAAATAATGTCAATGCATTGAACCACATCCGGGAGGCAGTGCGGCTGGAGCCAAATAACACCCAGTACCGTATGCTTTTAAACAGGATGGAAGGCGGAGGAACCTGGTACCAGGAACAGCAGGATCCCTTTGGCGGAATGCCTATGGCGGGCGATAATTTCTGTATGAAGCTTTGCATTGCAAATGCAGTCTGCAGTTTGTGCTGCCCGGGCAGCGGGATCATCTGCTGCTAGTGGGCGTTTGCAAAATGGCTGCTATAATTTATTTGTCTGCTGTTTCTAGGGCACAGGCAAAAATCTGCAGTGCAGCTCGTCGCAGTACAGGCAGAAAATAAAAATGAGATTACAGGAGGAGCAAAAAAATGAGTATTCGCATTGGAATTTTGGGATATGGAAATTTGGGACGTGGAGTAGAATGTGCAATTAAGCATAATCCGGATATGGCCCTTACAGGCGTGTTTACCAGACGAGATCCGAAAACGATCAAGATCCTTACAGAAACAGCTAAAGTTTATCATGTGGACGAGCTGGAGAACATGAAGGAAGAGATTGATGTTTTAATACTTTGCGGCGGCAGCGCTACTGACCTGCCGGAACAGACTCCAAAATATGCCCAGTGGTTTAACGTAGTGGACAGCTTTGACACCCATGCCAGGATACCGGAGCACTTTGATGCTGTGGATAAGGCTGCCTGTGAAAGCGGACATGTGGGGATTATTTCCGTGGGCTGGGACCCAGGTATGTTTTCTCTTAACCGTATGTATGCAAATGCCATTCTCACAAACGGCAAAGATTATACGTTTTGGGGAAAAGGTGTCAGCCAGGGTCACTCAGATGCGATCCGCCGCGTGAAAGGCGTAAAAGATGGAAAACAGTATACCATTCCGGTGGAATCAGCACTGGAAGCGGTACGCCGGGGAGAAGATCCTGAGCTTACCACCAGGGAAAAACATACCAGAGAGTGCTTCGTAGTCGCTGAGGAAGGGGCGGATCTTGCCCGCATCGAGGAAGAGATCAAGACTATGCCCAATTATTTTTCGGATTATGACACCACCGTATATTTCATCTCTCAGGAAGAGCTTGACCGTGACCACAGCGGCATTCCTCACGGCGGTTTCGTTATCCGTACCGGAAAGACAGGATGGAACGACGAAAACAGCCATGTGATCGAGTACAGCCTGAAGTTGGATTCTAATCCAGAGTTTACTTCATCGGTGATCGTGGCATATGCAAGGGCGGTATACCGTATGCACAAGGAAGGACAGAAAGGCTGTAAGACAGTATTTGATGTAGCACCTGCATATTTAAGTGCATTGGATGGAGCAGAGCTTAGAAAACATCTGCTTTAAGAAGCATTGTAATATTTTGTAACAAATATAGAAAGGGAGTAAGGCGCTTGCTTAACGTTTTACTCCCTTTTCATGTTTGTTACAATTAAGATACTTTATTATTGACGAAAAGTTCGGGGTGTTATATAATGTGGACATAAAGCTGTAATAAGATTGTAAAAAAGTAACAGAGAAATCGAAAAAAGTATGAAGAAAAGGAAGGTATGTATGCAAAACGTATGTAAACGCTTCAGAATCTGGGGGTTATTTTTGCTTCTGGCAGTTTTTGCGGCTGGCTTGACTTCTTATTTGACTGCTGCGAGAGCGGAAGCGGCCACGAAAACAGGATTTCAGACGATCAACGGAAAAACATACTACATAGACGCTGACGGCTCTAAACACAAGGGCTGGCTGCAGCTGGACGGAAAAAGATATTACTTTAACACAAAGACAGGCGTTCAGCAGAAGGGCTGGATGCAGGACAGCAAAGGAAATAAAAGATATTTCACCAGCGGTTCCGGTGTAATGGTTACCGGCTGGCTGGAAAATTCCAAGGGTCAGAACCGTTATTTCGATACTAAGACCGGTATCATGAAGACTAAGTGGATGCCCCTGAATGGAAAAAGATATTATTTCTATAATCCTTCCGGCGTTGCGGCAGAAGGCGTTTTCCTTACAGACAGTAAGGGGGATACCCGCTATTTCTATAATAATGCATTATATATGGCCACTGGCTGGCTGACAAACAGCAAAGGTGAAAAACGCTATTTCGATACAAGCACAGGAGCTATGGCTACCGGCTTTGCGGAAATAGACGGAGATACCTATTATTTCTACAGCGGAAGCGGAAAGATGGCTACTGGCTGGCTGGAAAATTCTTCTGGTCAGAGACGCTACTTTGATCCGGAGACCGGTGTGATGTATACTGGAATTCATACGATTGACGGAGAAAGTTATACTTTTGGAAGCAATGGCGTATTACAGGTGGAAACTCCTGGCACAGCAACGCCTACAGGAACGAAAACAATTAAGAATTACCTGGCAGGTGCGCTTCAGCCGGTAGGACAGGCTCTTTACGTATGGGGCGGCGGTTGGAACGATTCCACAAGAAAGGGTGTAAGCCCTGTCTGGCAGCAGTGGTATGCAAGCCAGGACAGCAGCTATGATTATAACAATTACCGCGATCTGAGCACAGCAAACCGTGCGAAAGGTCTTGACTGTTCCGGTTTTGTAGGCTGGGCGGCATATCAGGTAATGCATCAGAAATCCGGCGTAGGTTCTGGTTATACAGTGGTATCCGGAGATGTAGGTTCTTACTACAGATCTCTTGGATGGGGAAGCATTGTTACACAGGCGAACCTTGCAAGCACTAATTACAAATTATATCCAGGCGATATCGGATATAATGATGGACATACATGGATCGTTCTTGGACAGTGTTCGGACAAGAGTGCAGTAATCGTACACTCTACACCGCAGGCAGGATGCCAGATTTCCGGTACACCTACTCCGTCAGGCAATTACTCCAGTGAAGCAATCGCACTGGCAGAGAAGTATATGTCCAGATACGCAGGTTACACAAAGTATGATTACCATACTTCAAGCGGAAATTATATCCGTCAGGGTAACTTCCTTAGATGGAACAACAGCACTTTATCTGATCCGGATGGATATAGAAATATGAGTGCAGAGCAGATTCTTGCAGATCTGTTTAGCTAAAGAGAATGCTTTATAGAAAGTATACTGATGTAATAAAAGAAGAATTGAGAACGGGAGCTGAGTGCAGTTCCCGTTCTTTTCGTAAAGGTTAATAAATGTTACAAAATTTTAAACTTTTTCTCTGTTTGGGCTTGCATTACTCGTAACAATATGGTAATATGTAAAAGAACTTAAGAAAGATATTTCAAAACTATTACGATAACATAAAAAAGTTGTGAGGGTGAAAGTAATGAAAAAACGAATGGTGTGTCTGGCATTGGCACTTATCATGAGCGCGACGCAGGTTGTCAGCGTAAGCGCGTCAAGAGAAGAAGAATTAAGGGAAGAACAGGCTTGGACAAGCCAGCAGTTGGATGCAACATACGCCAGGATCGATGAACTCTGGGGACAGAAACAGCAGTTAGAAAGTGAGATTGCAGCCCTGGACGAAAGCCTTGTAAATGTTATGTTGTCTATCGAAGTTCTCGAAGGCGATATTTCTGATAAGGAAGTAGAAATTATTAAAACAAAACAGGAACTGGCAAAGGCTCAGAGAGCCCGTGATAAACAGTACGAGGCCATGAAGCTGCGTATCCAGTACCTCTTCGAAAAAGGCGGAAACGATGCTTGGTTCCAGATGATGGTAAATGCAGAAAATTTATCGGATCTTCTCACAAGAGCAGAATATACACAGCAGCTTTATGCACAGGACAGAAAAAGCCTGGAAACCTATGAGAATCTTGTAGGCGAGGTTCAGAACCTGGAAACGCAGTACGAACAGGAAATGGCTGAATTAGAAGGCATGAAGCAGGAATACGAAGCAGAATCCGCAAATCTTCAGTATGAGATCGATGTAAAGAAAGCTGCTTCCGCTGATTATGAAAATGAAATTGCTTACGCACAGCAGATGGCTACAGAATATGCAAACCTGATCGCACAGCAGCAGGCAGAGATTGAACGTCTGGAAGCTGAAAGGATTGCAGCTGAAGAAGAGGCGAGACGCCAGGCGGAAGCCGCAGCCGCTGCAGCCGCAGCAGCTGCTGAGGAAGCAGAAGCTGAAGGTACGACAGAAGAAGGCGCTGAGACAGAAGAAACTTATGAAGAAGATACTTACAGCGAAGAAGAATATTCAGAAGAAAGCTCTTCTGCTGATTACGAAAGTGTAAGCACTGGTTCCAGTTCAGGATCCGGTTCAGGTTCCGCAGTTGTAGATTTTGCTACACAGTTTGTTGGAAATCC
>CALIZJ010000022.1 GCA_938028845.1 uncultured Blautia sp. | reverse complement strand
ACTTCTATCGGGGGGCTTGTAAGCGGTGTGACCCTGAATGATATTATGATGGGGATTTCTGTATGCCGGAATGTAAAACTGGCAAATGTATTTTACCGTTTGGAATTGATTGAAGCTTATGGAACCGGAATTTTAAAGATTCAGGAGGCTTATTCTGGAACCGGAAAAAAACCTAAAATAGAAACTTCCGACAATGCCTTTAAGATTATCCTCCCAAACCTGAATGTGCATACAGAGCAGAAAGAACCTGCCACAGACAAGTTAGCAGGAAGTGTTCAGGAGGATTTGGTAATTAATCTGGCAAAAAAACAAGGCGCTTTTACAAGAAAAGATTTGGAAAAAATATTGGGAATCAGCCAGACAGCATGTGGCCGGTTATTAAAACGCATGATGGAGAGCGGCCAGATTGTCCAAGAAGGAAAAGGCAGGAATACGCATTACCGTCTTTCGGAATAAATCAGAATCCATGGAGAAATGAGGACTTAATAGCCCTCGATTTTACTGGGATTGAGCCGATTTTAGATGTATAAAGCTGACACTACCAATAATTCGTGGGAGGAAAAAAACGTTTCCGGATTTTTGGGGAGCGGTATTAGGAGAGGGACCAGGTGAAATACCTGAAACTGCTCCGGTTTTTTAGAAAAGCGGCATAAATAGCGGGAGTACACAGTTTATTCATTAAAAATTTATTGTTTTCTAGCGCGGAAAGTGATAGAATAATGTGCGTATACGAGTAAAGAGAAGCGAAACAGGTAGAAATATCGGTTTAACTTAGAGAAATTAAATAAAACAGGAGTAAACCCATGAGTATGTTTTCAAAAGTATTCGGGACGCATAGCCAAAGAGAAGTGAAAAGAATCATGCCTTTGGTAGAAAAGACAGAAAACCTGCGCCCTGAAATGCAGAAATTAACCGACGAACAGTTAAGAGATAAGACCAGAGAATTCAAGAAACGCCTGGAAGACGGCGCCACATTAGATGACATCCTGCCGGAGGCCTTTGCGGCAGTCCGTGAGGCAGCGAAGCGTGTGCTTGGAATGGAACACTACCGTGTTCAGATCATTGGAGGTATTGTCCTCCATCAGGGACGAATCGCCGAGATGAAAACCGGTGAAGGTAAAACCCTTGTTTCCACCCTGCCGGCATACTTAAATGCCCTGGAAGGAAAAGGCGTACACATCGTTACCGTAAACGACTATCTGGCAAAGCGTGATGCGGAGTGGATGGGAAAGGTACATGAGTTCCTTGGGCTGACCGTAGGCGTGGTATTAAATGAGATGAAGCCGGATGAGCGCCGGGCAGCTTATAACTGTGACATCACCTATATCACCAATAACGAATTAGGTTTCGATTATCTGCGTGATAACATGGTAATTTATAAAGAACAGCTTGTCCAGAGAGATCTGCATTACTGTATCATCGACGAGGTGGACTCCGTATTGATCGATGAGGCCCGTACGCCGCTGATTATTTCCGGACAGAGCGGAAAATCTACCAAGCTTTATGAAGTCTGCGACATCCTGGCTCAGCAATTAGAGCGGGGCGAGGCGAGCCATGAGATGACAAAGATGGCCGCCATCATGGGCGAGGAAGTCATCGAAACGGGTGATTTCGTTGTCAATGAAAAGGATAAGATCGTAAACCTTACAGAGCAGGGCGTGCATAAGGTAGAGAAATTCTTCAGCATTGAAAACCTTGCGGATCCGGAAAATCTGGAGATCCAGCATAACATCATCCTTGCCCTTCGTGCCCATAACCTGATGCACAAGGACCAGGATTATGTAGTAAAAGACGATGAAATCCTTATCGTAGATGAATTTACCGGACGTATCATGCCGGGCCGCCGTTATTCAGACGGTCTGCACCAGGCTATTGAGGCGAAGGAACACGTAAAGGTAAAAAGAGAGAGCAAAACTCTCGCCACCATTACCTTCCAGAACTTCTTTAATAAATATAAAAAGAAAGGCGGTATGACCGGTACTGCCCTCACTGAGGAGAAGGAGTTCCGTGATATCTACGGAATGGACGTAGTAGAGATTCCTACCAATAAGCCGGTTCAGCGTAAAGACCTGGACGACGCGGTTTATATGACAAAGAAAGAAAAATTCAACGCTGTTGTCAATGCCGTAAAAGAAGCCCATGAAAAACAGCAGCCAGTACTGGTAGGTACCATTACCATTGAGACCTCTGAACTTTTAAGCAAGATGCTCAGAAGAGAGGGCATCCCTCACAATGTCTTAAATGCCAAGTTTCATGAGTTAGAGGCGGAGATCGTAGCACAGGCAGGACAGGCAGGCGCTGTAACCATCGCTACGAACATGGCTGGACGTGGTACGGATATCAAGCTGGACGATGTGGCCAGAGAAGCAGGCGGCCTTAAGATCATCGGTACAGAGCGCCATGAGTCCAGACGTATTGATAATCAGCTCCGCGGACGTTCCGGACGTCAGGGAGACCCGGGTGAATCCCGCTTCTATATCTCCCTGGAAGACGATCTGATGCGTCTGTTCGGTTCTGAGCGTCTGATGAAGGTATTTACCTCTCTTGGCGTAGCGGAAAACGAGCAGATTGAACACAAGATGCTTTCTAATGCCATCGAGAAAGCACAGGAGAAGATTGAGTTTAATAACTTTGGTATCCGTAAAAATCTTCTGGATTATGACCAGGTAAATAACGAACAGCGTGAGATCATCTATAAAGAGCGCCGTCAGGTTCTGGACGGAGAAAATATGCGCGATGCCATCTATAATATGATCACAGATATTGTGGATAATACAGTGGATATGTGTTTCTCTGAAGATGTGGATTCTGTTGAGTGGGATGTGGATGAATTTAATTCTGTACTTCTCCCTATCATTCCTCTTGAGCCTTTGACCAAGGAAAAAGTTAAGGGTAAGAAGAAAAATGAGATGAAGCATCTGCTTAAAGAGGAGGCAGTGAAGCTCTATGAGGCGAAAGAAGCAGAGTTTCCGGAACCGGAACAGCTTCGTGAGCTGGAGCGCGTAGTCCTTCTTAAGAGTATTGACAGCAAGTGGATGGATCACATCGACGATATGGAAATGCTTCGTCAGGGTATCGGACTTGCCGCTTACGGTCAGAGAGACCCGGTAGTAGAGTATAAGATGAGCGCGTACGAAATGTTCAATAACATGACCAACGCCATTCAGGAGGATACGGTCCGTATGCTGTATCATGTTCACGTAGAGCAGAAGATTGAGCGTGAGCAGGTGGCTAAGGTGACCGGAACAAATAAGGACAGCTCCGGACCGAGAAAGCCGGTTCAGCGCAAAGAGATAGATCGGAAGAGCACACGTCTGAAC
>CALIZJ010000021.1 GCA_938028845.1 uncultured Blautia sp. | reverse complement strand
ACCAGCATGGCATCCGCTATTTCCCAGGCCATGGGATCTGTAGGCGCAAACCTTGAAAATGCAGTCTCCATAGACGGCGACGCTTTCATGGACGCAATCCATGTCAAAATGAATGAAGAGGAATTAACCGAGCTTCTCACCTCCATGATGTCTGGTGAAAATGCCGGTTATGAATACAACCTGCGAAGCCTCGGCTATGTAGACCCTGATGTTCCAAATTCCATCGAAATTTATCCAAAGGATTTTTCCAGCAAAGAGGCTATTATAGAAATACTGGACGACTATAACGCCCGTATGGAGGCAGAAGGAAATGACAGCAAAATCATCCGCTACACAGATATGGTAGGTACACTGATGTCTTCCGTAACAGACATTGTAGATGTGATCAGTTACGTCCTGGTAGCGTTTGTGGCAATCTCCCTGGTGGTATCCTCTATTATGATCGGTGTGATCACTTACATCAGTGTATTGGAAAGAAGGAAAGAAATTGGTATCTTACGTGCCATTGGCGCCTCTAAGCGTAATATTTCCCAGGTATTCAATGCGGAAACATTTATCATAGGCCTGTGCGCTGGACTGATCGGCATTGGACTGACCTTGCTCCTTTTGATTCCAGGAAATATCCTGATCCATTCTCTTGCCGACACCACAGAGATCAATGCCGCTCTTCCGCCTGTTTCCGGGATCATACTGGTTGCCTTAAGCGTACTATTAACCTTGCTTGGAGGACTGATTCCCTCTAAAAAAGCAGCCAAGAGCGATCCGGTGACAGCGCTACGGTCGGAATAAAGCATTTTTATAAATGCCATATAAAAGGCGTTCTGTATTGTTGATCATCAACACAATACCAGAACGCCTTTTATTGATTGGCAACATAATGAGAAAAATAAGAAGATTGCAAAACCCAGATATAAAAAGTATAATGAAAAGAAAAAAAATTGCCTTATATCGCAAATAAAATAAGGAGAGTCGTATGCATGAAAATAAATTGAGTGTGAAAAGCTCTGCAAAGCTTGCCCGTGAAGAAGAGCGAATCAGCAAGATAAAAGCTGTGGAACTATTTGAAAAAGGTATTTTAGACAGCTTTCCTGCCGGTAAATTTTCCACCTTACAGGCAATTCATAGATTCTTGTTTGAGGATATTTATGGATTTGCTGGAAAAATACGCACAGTGAATATTGCAAAAGGGAATTTTCGTTTTGCGATTGGAGCGAAGTTGATAAAAACGATTATCTGCTTGCCATGGAGCGCAGCCCTGTAAAAGACATTGAGCTCAAATATCTTTTAAAAAAAGCCTTGACCGATAAGATCAACAGCCGTGAAGTATATATGAAAGGAATCGATCATAGCTACTACTACGAAGGCTATACTGCTTTTAAAATCAAAGATTTGCAAATGGATAAATAACAAATGCACAGTTTCCCACCAATATAATCTATATTAATACTTGATTTCTAATAAATCAAGCAATATCCATCTCCAACTTACCGCCAAAGAGAAGAAATACCAAAAGGGTCCGTATCTACCTCACGATCATATACGAACCCTAAAACCAATTTCACTATGCAGCAATTCCTGCCCTCAATCACTGCAAGCAAAAGTTTTTAAATCTTCACAAACTTACTCGCCGGCTGACGGCAGACCGGACAGGTAAAGTCATCCGCCATTGGTCCCTCATGAATGTATCCGCAGACCGTACATTTCCACCTTTCCGGCTCTTTTTCTTCCTTTTTCTCGTTAAATTCGATACTGTTCAACAAAGCCTCTACCACATCTATCGGAATACCGGGATAGCTTCTGATGGATTCTAAAAAAGCTCTGGTATTTCCGCTCTGTGGCAGCATAAAACCCGCTTCCCGGCACAGATCTTCCGCCATCAGGCGGGAAGACTTTTCTATCGCCGCACTTAAAGCATCAGGAAGCTTTGAGGCGATCAATTCCGCCTGTGCCTTGCTTTGTATCAGCCCCCGAAGCGCTTCTTTCACCTTATCTTCCTTAGGCTGCTGAACAGGAAGCGTTTTGGGGACCATAGAGATCGCTGAAGAAGGACAAGCCTGAGCACAGTCGCCGCATCCGATACATTTATCCGCGTCAATAATACTGTTTTCCGTATCTGTCGCTCCAGTAGGACAGACATATAGACACAGACAGTCCTTGGTACATAAGCGCAGATTCCTTACCGCATATTTTTCACCCATACTCACGCCCTCCTCTCCACTTTCTCGAATTTCCAGCTGGGTACCTTACAGACCGGGCACTGTTCCAAAGGAGTGTCGCCCACGTAAACAAATCCGCAGATAGTACACACATAGACGTTGGTATTTTCCAGCATCCTTTCCCCTTCTTTTTCATATTGGGTCAGTAAAGACTTCAACATATTGGTTACTTTCTCACTCCAGGTCTGACAGCGAAGTGCGCCCCGATCCGATTCTTCTAATGCCGTTTTCATTCCATATGGATATCCCCTGGAAAGATCCCTGTCGATCAGCTCCAGCAGCTTTTCCCTTCCTGCATCCTGTGCCGGTTCTGCCTTGGACCTAAAAAACTCTGCCAGCTTTCGGAAGCCTTCCTCCTGCTGGGGCAGGTACTGTTTTTCGCATCCTCTTGCCAGATTGGAACAGATGATACTCATCTCCATAGCAGATAATTCCTGATCTACATGAGGCTTTTCTAAATCATCCGCAGCCTTTTGCTGCACTTTCTTTTCCAGGATATCCTTTTCCCGGAACTGAGATTTACCAGCGCCGCATAGAGGACATTTCCAGTCCTCTGGAAGCTCTTCCCACTTTGTCCCCGGTGCGATCCCGGCCTGTAGAATCCCTTTCGCCTCATCATAAGTATATGAGCAGACGGAACAAACATATTGCTTCATTGTTTACAACACCTCCCTTGTATTTTATTAGTTCTATTATACATATCTATGATTTTTTTCTGTGATCAGGTCACTTGGCAAATCGCCAGTTATTTATAAAGGCGTCAGGCATTAAGCCCGGCGCCCTTTTTTACTGGTCGGAATTCACCAAATTTTCTTCCCCAAAAATCACTGCGCATGCCCGCAGGTATGTTCCCCGCATCCATGGCTGCCGCAGGTATGCCCTTCTTCATGGTGGTCGTGATGGTCACAGTGGACATTGGGATCAAATTCCAGATTCCCGGTTGCAAGCGCTTCTGCGGCTTCATCCGCGCTGCCGGAGACGCCGCCGTAAAGTTTAATGCCGGCTGCGGACAATGCCGCTTGCGCTCCGCCTCCGATGCCGCCACAGACCAAGGCGTCTACATGCAAAGCATTCAGAAAGTCCGCCAAGGCTCCATGTCCGCTTCCATTGGTATCCACAATCTGGGAAGACACGATCTTTCCTCCATCCACATCATAAATCTTAAACTGCTCTGTATGTCCAAAGTGCTGAAAGATTTCTCCGTTTTCGTAAGTTACTGCAATTCTCATGATTGTTTCTCCTTTCGGTTTTGCATATATTTGATATAATTTTTGTTTATAGCAGTTGTTGCATCCGCAGGCCTGTCCACCTCCGCTGCAGAGCTCATAATCTCCCCCTTCGATCCGCAGAGGCAGCCCGTCTACCAGGACATCTGCCAGCTTTTTTCTTGCACTGGCATAAATCTGCTGTACGGTAGTGCGCGCAACCTGCATAAAGTCGCTGCACTGTTCCTGGGAAAGTCCCTCTTTATCGATCAGACGGATCGTTTCATACTCATCCACAGTCAGAAAAACCGTTTCTTTCCCCTCTCCCTGCTCTTCCGGCAAAAAGGTCAGGTTCTGAGGAAAGTGACATACTCTTCTGCATTTCCTTGGCCTGGGCAAAGACAGCACCTCCTCAACATATTTTTTCTCTGTGCATATACTATACGCCCATAAATAGCATATGTCAATAATTATTTTTGGCATATGTCATTTATAGCGTCATTTATAGGTGTAAGACATAAGAATTAAAACTGTTTCCACCAAAACCGCACTACAAAAATTTTCCATACGAAAAAGGCAGGAGCATCCCAATCCCCTGCCTTTTCCGGTCAACTTGTCAGTTATTATGATTTTACAATTGGTGCCCCAACTCCATTTTTAATTATAATTAAGTCATTCTTTTTAATTTTCCATATTTCCTTTTATAAAAATACAACCGGACTCCTATGTATGGCTCTGCAATATTCTCACCTTCTAACTGTTTTTCCAGCATTTCTATTTTTTCCTTCAATCAGCTTCTCTACTTTTTCCGGTCTCATATGATTTCCTAACATCTCTTTTAATATTTCATTAACCGAATAAGCATAGCTATCTTCAATATAATGGATATGTCCTCTTTCATCCACATTAATAATATTCGCATTCTTGCAGGAAGAAACAATAATAGGAGAATGAGTCGCCGCGATAAACTGGATATTGGGAAAAGTCTCTTCCAATGCTTCTACAATCCTCCACTGCCACTTTGGATGCAGATTTGAATCAATATCATCAATCAACACAATTCCCTGTGCCATTTGGATCTTTTCCCCGGCATCTGGATTTAAGATAGCCATTCGATATGCTATATCAATTACAAGATTCAGCACAGACTGATACCCGGAACTTAAATCCTCAATTTCTCTAAATTCTCCTTGCTCTTTATAGAGTAATTTCTCAACATTTGGATGGAAAAAAATCTCACTCACAGCACCATCATTCATAATGCTCATAAACTTTGATATAATTTTACCAAAAATCGCATAATTTTCCGGTATACGTTTCTGTCTCACAGCTGTCCATTCCATAGTTTTACACCATTCATTAACCAACTGCAGATTCCCCGTGCTGTCTAAGCACCCCAAATATGCGCATCTTCTGTCATGAAGCTGTTTTCTTCTCTTAGCATAAGCGTCACTCCTGGCAGGTACCCAATGTCTGGATGCACTTTGATAACTAATCATAGGCCACATTACGTCAATTGATGAATTTGCAAGTTTCTGTGAAACTGACAGGATTTCTCTAGGATTAATTGTCGTTTTACTTCCGCCTGAGGTATCCTTTTTTGCTCTCGTCCAGGTATATTCCTCATTGTCAAACTGCAAAGTACTATTAATTTCCACCGGAGTATGATATAATTTATTGGGCGTCCCATTTTTATCTTGAATAATCTGATATCGAACATCCTTTTTAAGAATATTTCGCGCTGGAACATCTTCCATTCCAACAAAGAATCCTGCCAATGCCACAGAAGCGGCTTCGAGAATTGTTGTTTTTCCTACTCCGTTATCGCCCAGTAATAAGTTAAATCCTGGCTCAAAACCAGATCTAAATGTTCTAACAATTTAAAATTTGAGATACTTAACTTCTTTAATATCATAATGATCTCTCTTTCCTATATTCTCACTCATTTTCTGGTTAATCCGCTCATTCCCTTTCATCTGCCTCTATTAGGAATTTTCTTTCTTACATATAACAGCATTACCATGCTGCATATAAATTTTATTTACATAGTTACGGAATATATTACCATGATACACAAAATATTCTTTGATTACAATAAAAGTTTAACGATTTCGCTCCAAAGCTTTTCAGCCCGTCATTCAGCTAAAAAACAAGTGCAGCTGTCAAAGAAAACTTCTTTCGACACCTGCACTTTTTTGGTCCTCAGACCCCGAATTTGTGTTGGTTCCGGTACCATTCCGTATACACCCTGTTTAAGGTAAAGGACATGATAGCAAGCACATTGGCCCGGATGGTATCATCCGGCCAGGTAGCGTAAATCTCACTGGAAGCCACATTTTTGATATAATCTTTATATCGGACGTAATAATTTTTCGCCTGGTTGTCGCCTACAGGTCCATCGTGCACGACCACGTACTCCGGGATAACCACCCTGCTTAAAACGATCTCCCCGGTCTCATTGATCGGTTTGATCTCCGCTTCCTCGATCTTAGGCGGGTATTCATAAAACAGCGTATGGGGAGGGATTACGATCCTTTCAAAATCACCGGTTCCTTCTTTTCTGGCGATTAAATTTGCCGCCTGCTGGGAAGCCGTCTGCGGAAGCACCTCCGTGCCCGCAATCTCTTCTGGTTCAAATCCCTCTGCCCGTATATTCACCGTATATTCCGCATATGGCTGCTGTTCCACAGGCTCCAGACTGTATGCAAGAGGCGGGGCAGCCAGTTCCAGATCCGGCGTATTTCCAGATGCATCTGTCCTTACCTCCTCGATCACTTTCCCCGGCTCTCCTGTATAAGAAATCTGAACCAGGGCATTTTCTACAGGCTGCCCGGTCTGCGATCTTACAGAGACCCGCAAGATCCCTTTGTCATCATTTACCTGCTGCGCCTGCATCCTTCCATATTGATCCATAGAATTCCTCGCAAATTACTTTCTTAAAATTCTATGTTTTTTGCACAGTCTCCATGCTTAAAAAATCTTCAGCACATCGTTATACATAACTACCACCATCAAAACCATCAGAAGCATAAGACCAGCAAAATGTATCATGCCCTCTAGCTGACGGTTCACCGGTTTTCTGCGGACAGCCTCCACAAAAAGAAAGACCAGCCTTCCTCCATCCAGCGCCGGGAAGGGAATCAGGTTCATCACTCCCAGGTTTGCAGAGAGAAGAACAGCCAGGTTCAGCAGATTCATCCACATGATCATACTTCCTTCACTCTTTGTCTGCTCATAGGTGTCTCCAATGGCATCTACCACACCCACAGGGCCGCTTAAATCTGCCACTCCCAAACCGCCGGTCAGCAGTTCTTTAATGGAAAGCACCGTTGTCCGTATCATATATTTTACTTCCAGAGCCGCCCGTGAGAAAATTTCAAATCCTTCTGCCTTAACACAGCCGGATACATTATAGGAAAAACCAGGCGTCACGTCTTTATACTCTTTTGGCGTGATCGTCGCTTCGTACTCTTTTCCGTTCCGTGTATAAGTAATGGTCACAGGCTCATCGGAAAGAGGGTTTTCTGTAATATATTCTTCGTAGGCTTCCCCATCAGGAAGCTCCACTCCGTTAATGGAAGTAAGCACATCTCCCGGCTGTACCCCGGCCGCCTCAAGAGGCATCCCTTCTATCAAAGAGGCAACTTCCAGGCTTTCCGTACCAGACCGGTTAAAACCTAACAGATATCTGCTGTTCACCTCCGGCTGGTAGCTGATGGTGTACTCCTCCCCATCTCTTTCATAAGAAAGATCGATCGTATCATTTTCCGACAGTTCATTCAGGTACAGGTAAATATACAAATCCTGGCCTACATCAATATCATATCCCTTAAATTCTGTGATCACATCTCCTGCCTGCAGGCCGGCCTCCTGGGCTTTTGTCCCTTCCGGCACATCCATCACCATTGCCGGGGCATATCCCAGGCATGCCACGATGATCAAAGCGAGGATAAAGGCAAGGATAAAGTTAAATATAGGACCTGCAGCAACTACAGAAATCCTTCCCCACACGGAAGCCGAATTAAACGTTCCCGGCGCGTCTTCATCCTCATCCTCTCCAAGCATAGCGCAGCTTCCCCCGATAGGCAAAAGCTTTATGGAATATCTGGTCCCGCCTTTCACCGTGCTTACAAGTCTCGGGCCCATACCCAGTGAAAATTCCGTCACTACGATTTTATTTTTCTTTGCCAGCAAAAAATGTCCCAGCTCATGTATCAATATAATTGCGCTGAAAATTATAATCGCAATAATGATCTTCAAATTACCACCTGCTTTCAATCCATTGATAAGTCTCGTGTTCTATAGCCAATATCTCCTCCAGGCCAGGGTTTTCTTTTGTTTTGTGTCTGCCCATAGACTGCCCGATTATTTCGTAAATATCCAGGAAATTAATTTCCTGATGCAAAAACTTACGGACTGCCAGTTCATTTGCCGCATTAAACACAGTGGGCATAGATCCGCCCTTTTTCGCTGCTTCTATTGCCATAGGAAGCCCTAAAAAGGTCTCCATATCCGGTTCTTCAAAGGTGATCTGTCTAAGTTTTACAAAATCCAGCCTTTCACCATCCAGAAATTTTCTGTGGGGATAATAAAGGGCATACTGGATCGGCAGACGCATATCCGGCGTACCCAACTGCGCCATAATGCCTCCGTCCCGAAATTCGATCATAGAATGGATCACACTTTGCGGCTGCACAAGCACCTGGATATGATCCAGATCCATGTCAAACAGCCATCTCGCCTCCATCACCTCTAAGCCTTTATTTACAAGGGTGGCGGAATCCACCGTAATCTTCTGGCCCATCACCCAATTAGGATGCTTTAGGGTATCCGAAAGGGTTACTTTTAAAAGCTCTTCTCTTTTTTTTCCTCTGAATGGTCCGCCCGATGCCGTGATGATCAATTTATGTATCTCTTCCTTATGCTCCCCGTTTAACGCCTGAAAAATCGCACTGTGCTCGCTGTCCACCGGAAGGATACGCACACCTTTTTCTTTTGCCAGAGGCATGATCAGATGTCCCGCTGTCACCAGCGTCTCTTTATTTGCCAGGGCGATGTCCTTTCCCGCCTGAATAGCTTCTATGGTAGGACGGATCCCGATCATTCCCACAATGGCAGTCACCAGTATCTCAGCCGCAGGGATACGCGCCAGCTCAAGAAGCCCATCCATGCCCCAGACCACCTTTGTATCCGTATCCTGAATACGGACGGCAAGATCTGCCGCCTCTTTTTCTCCCCACACGGCAGCAATGGAAGGATGAAATTCTCTTATCTGTTTTTCCAAGAGCGCTATATTACGTCCCGCACTGATCCCTTCTACTTTAATATCTCCGTTTGCCCGGACCACATCTAAAGTCTGTGTTCCAATCGAACCAGTCGAACCCAGAATTGCAATATGCTTCATCTTAAATCCTTTCTTAAATTCCTAAAACAAATTTCGCAAGAAAATAAATCACAGGAGCCGTAAATATCACACTGTCAAACCGGTCCAGGATTCCTCCGTGGCCCGGTATCAGCTTCCCATAATCCTTGATTCCCTGATTTCGCTTAATAGCGGAGGCAGCCAGATCTCCTACCATGGAAATCAACGCGCCAATAGCGCAGATCAGCGCATATTCCGCCATAGCCCCATGGGTAGCCCATGCATACAAAACACCTAAAAGAGCGGCTCCGGCCACTCCGCCCACAGCACCCTCCACAGATTTTTTCGGGCTTAACACAGGAGCCATCTTATGTTTTCCAATAAGCATACCCACACAGTATGCGCAGGTATCACATCCCCAGGAGCAGATAAAAATCAGCCACACATGGTACACGCCCCCGTCCAGCCCTCTGGTCAGGTAGATGAACGACAGCATAACCGCCACGTAAATAACCCCAAAAAACGCCGGCATGACCTCTCCCGCTTCAAATTTAGGATAGGCAAACACATAGACGAACATCAGGATCACCAGCCCCAGGATCAAAGCCATCATTCCATATCGCTCAAAGTCCAGCAGCATGGCACAATAATACAGCACTGCACAAAGGTATCCCGCAATCTCCAAAATATTAAAGGACCGCTTTCCCACCTTCATCGCCTTATACAGCTCCTGCATCCCGATCAAGGATATACAAAACAGCGTAAAAAACAGTACATAGCCGCCGCTGAAAATCGTCAAAAAGGCGATCACAAGTAACAGGATTCCGCTTAAGAGTCTTGTCTTAAACATCCCTACTCCTCCTTTACTCCCCCGTATCTTCTGTCTCTCTCATTATATTTCTCAATAGCCTTGATAAGCTCTGCTTTGTCAAAATCCGGCCACGCCACATCCGTAAAATAAAATTCCGTATATGCCATCTGCCAGAGAAGAAAATTAGAAAGCCGCAGCTCCCCGCTGGTTCGGATCATAAAGTCCGGATCCGGAATCCCCGCTGTATCCAGATAACTCTCAAACAGGCTCTCGTCGATCCTATCAGGATCTATTTTGTTATCTGCCGCGTCCTTAGCCAAACGCCTGACGCCGCGCAGAATTTCATCCCTGCTTCCATAATTTAAGGCGATCTGGAAATGAAGTTCCGTATAATCTTTGGAAAATTCCTCCAGCTGGCGCACCCGGTCCTGGATATCTTTATCGAAAGCCGTAATATCTCCTATGACTTTCACCCGCATCCGGTTCTTTTCTGCTATCTTGATACATTTTTTTAAATAATTGCGGAATAATTTCATAAGACCTTCCACTTCTTCCCTGGACCGTTTCCAGTTCTCTGTGGAAAAGGCATAGACAGTAAGGTATTTCACCCCAAGTTCTTTCATATGATCACAGATCGTTTCCAGATTTGCACACCCTTTTACATGCCCATAGGACCTGGGCATTCCCTTTGCCTTAGCCCAGCGTCCGTTTCCATCCAGAATTATGGCAATATGATTGGGGACATTCATGTTTTTTCCTCCTATGTGGAAAGAGAGCCTTGTTTCTGGCTCTCTTCCCTATACGTTTTCTTTTTATACAGTCATGATCTCTTTGGTCTTTACTTCCACTGCTTTGTCGATATCTTTGATAAACTTATCTGTCAGCTTCTGGATCTTTTCTTCCAATTCTTTGATCTCATCTTCTGAAACATCTTGTTTTGCAAGTTTTTTAAATGCATCGTTTGCATCTCGTCTGATATTTCTTATGGCAACTTTCGCTGCCTCTCCTTTTTTCTTAACATCCTTTCCAAGTTCCTTACGACGCTCCTCAGTAAGCTCCGGAAGGACCAGACGGATGATCTTGCCGTCGTTGCTGGGATTTAATCCAAGATCAGAGGTAAGGATCGCCTTTTCGATGGATTTGATCAGGCTGGACTCCCAGGGCTGGATCTGGATCATGCGCGCCTCCGGCACAGTGATATTTGCCACCTGCTGAAGAGCAGTAGGCACTCCATAATAGTCTACGGTGATTTTGTCAAGAATATGCGGATTCGCACGTCCTGCCCGAATGGTAGTTAATTCCGTTTCAAAACCGCTCAGCGTTTTTTTCATCTTGTCCTCATATTTCTGAATTCTTTCATCCATTGTTTTGTTCTCCCTCTCCTGTTATTTTTATTTTTCCCCGGTACGCTTCTGCTATACCGTTACCTTCGTACCGGAAAATTTCCCATGCACGGCATTTACGATACTGTTTTCTTCCTCCAGTCCAAAAACAAGCATCGGCATTTTATTTTCCAGACACATGATGGATGCTGTCAGATCCATAGCAGCCAGCTTTTTATCCACTACTTCTTCAATGGTGATCTCATCGTATTTTACTGCCTGAGGATTTACCTTCGGATCGCTGTCATAGATTCCGTCCACAGCCTTAGCCAGCAATATAGCCTCTGCCTGGATTTCCACAGCCCGAAGCACGGTAGCAGTATCCGTGGAGAAATATGGATGTCCTGTTCCGCCTGCAAAGAATAAGATCG
>CALIZJ010000020.1 GCA_938028845.1 uncultured Blautia sp. | reverse complement strand
AGTGAAACGCTTTCCGCAGGCGTCACACATACGCCGGCGGCGTATGGAATTTGTATCTTCCACGGGGCGGGAATCCACCACCCTTGTATTATCCTGGTTGCAAAATGGACACTTCACAGAACTCTCCCCTTTCTGTAAAAGCATATAAAATTCTTATGCTGATTTTTCATTCATTGTAAAATTTATTTTATAACAGACGACTGTTTAAGCAGTGCTTGCTATAATTTTTTTCATTATACTTGATAGTCTGTTTTTCTGTCAATAAAGGTACATGCATATTTTCGTATATTTTTACATAAATTTTGAAAAAACAGGTGGATTTATGCGGCTGTGCGAGCTAAAACAAAAAGAGGTGATTAACGCCTGTACCTGCAGGAGCTTAGGATGTCCTGCAGATATAGAATTTGACTGTAGGACTGGGAAGATCCAGGCGCTGATCATTCCCGGTCCGGCAAGATTCTGCAGTTTTTTCGGACGGGACAGCGAATATGTGATTCCCTGGGAATGTATCTGTCAGATCGGAGAGGACATTATTCTTGTAAAAATCCAGGAAGAGAAATGTTTTCACAAAGAAAATTAAAAATAAGAAAGGCCTTTGACAAAAATGTCAAGGGCTTTTATTTTTTATATTTTCGCAAAAAAAGTATATTTATCCTTTCCTTTTGGAATCATTTTAAATAGCAAAAGACAATAAGGAGGATGATTCAGATGGCGCTTAATAAAGTGGAAATATGCGGAGTAAACACATCGAGGCTTCCTGTTTTGAAAACCGAGGAGAAAGACGAGCTTTTTCGCAGGATCAAGGAAGGGGACGAGGAAGCGCGTGAGCTTTACATCAAAGGCAATTTGAGACTGGTATTAAGCGTGATAAAGCGCTTTTCCAACAGCAACGAAAATGCGGATGATCTGTTTCAAATTGGCTGTATTGGCCTTATCAAGGCGATCGATAACTTCGATACCACCCTGAACGTGAAGTTTTCCACATATGCTGTGCCCATGATCATAGGAGAAATCCGCAGATATTTACGGGACAATAATTCCATTCGGGTCAGCCGTTCCTTAAGGGATATTGCCTATAAAGCCATATACGCAAAAGAAAATTATGTGAAGAAAAACGCAAAAGAGCCTACCATAAGCGAGATATCAGAAGAAATCGGCATTGAAAAAGAGATGATCGTCTATGCCATGGATGCCATTCAAAATCCGGTCAGCCTTTTTGAGCCGGTTTACACAGAAGGCGGAGATACCCTGTATGTGATGGATCAGATAAGCGACAAAAAGAACAAAGAGGACCATTGGATAGAAAACCTTTCTTTAAGAGAAGCCATGCAGCGTCTGGGAGACCGGGAACGGCATATTATTGAGATGCGTTTCTATCAGGGAAAGACCCAGATGGAAGTAGCCGATGAAATTGGAATTTCCCAGGCACAGGTGAGCCGTCTGGAGAAAAACGCGCTGAAAACCATGCGGAATTATCTGCGCCCCTAAAAAAGAAAGGGATAATGTTTCGGCGTTGGAAGCGGCAGTGCAGAAAATTAAAAAAGAGATCTTATAGCAGAAACAAAGGCTTTCCATGTCTGCCGGCATGGAAAGCCTTAATAAATATAAGCTTTATATTACCAGGGATTAAACAATGCCCTGTGCTTTCATAGCATCTACAACTTTTTCGAAGCCTGCGATGTTTGCACCTACTACATAGTTGTCTGTAAGGTCATAACGTTTTGCTGCTTCGTCTACTTTCTTAAAGATGTCTTTCATGATGTTATGAAGTTTTTCGTCTACCTCTTCTTCGCTCCAGGAAAGTCTCATGGAGTTCTGGCTCATTTCCAGTGCGGAAGTAGCAACACCGCCTGCATTAGCAGCTTTGCCAGGCATAAAGAGGATGCCGTTTTCCATAACGTAATTGGTTGCCTCAAGAGTAGTAGGCATGTTTGCGCCTTCTACAATGTATTTGCAGCCATTTGCGTGAAGTGCTTTTACACCGTCTAAATCCAGCTCATTCTGGGTTGCGCATGGAAGATAAACATCACATTTGATATTCCAGATGCCAAGGCCTTCTGTGTAGGTGGAACCCGGTACACGGTCTGCGTATTCTTTGATACGTCCGCGTTTTACTTCTTTGATATCTTTGACTACATCAAGATTAATGCCGTTTGGATCGTAGATGTATCCGTTGGAGTCGTTCATAGCTACGACTTTAGCGCCTAACTGTGTAAGCTTTTCCACTGCATAGATAGCAACGTTTCCGGAACCTGTGACAACTGCGGTCTTTCCGGCTGGTGAATCACCGTGTGCTTTCATGATCTCGTCCAGGATATAAACAACGCCGTATCCGGTAGCCTGGGTACGGATCAGAGAACCGCCGTAGGTAAGGCCTTTTCCAGTAAGAACGCCTTCGTGAAGGCCGCGGATTCTCTTATACTGTCCGAAAAGATAACCGATTTCACGTCCGCCTACACCGATATCGCCTGCCGGTACGTCGGTGTCTGCACCGATATATTTGCACAGCTCAGTCATAAAACTCTGGCAGAATGCCATTACTTCTCTGTCTGATTTGCCTTTAGGATCAAAGTTGGAACCGCCTTTTCCACCGCCGATAGGAAGTCCGGTCAGGGAGTTCTTAAAAATCTGTTCAAAACCTAAGAATTTCAGAATACTCTGATTTACAGAAGGATGGAATCTTAATCCGCCCTTGTATGGTCCGATGGCGCTGTTGAACTGTACACGATAGCCTTTGTTAACCTGTACGTTGCCTTTGTCATCTACCCACGGAACACGGAAGGAGATGATTCTTTCCGGCTCTACAAGACGTTCCAGGATGGAAAGCTTGCGGTATTCTTCTTCGTTTTTGTCAATTACCACTTTCAGGGAATCCAGAACTTCTTTTACAGCCTGGTGGAATTCAGGCTCGCCGGGATTCTGCGCTACGACTCTCTCGTAAACTTCTTCAGTATAAGACATAATAATTCCTCCTCATCACTTCAAAACTTTTAGCGTTATTATACACTAAAGTGTTAAAAAAGGAAAGAGAGTGAGAAAAATTTTTTAAATGTTATGCTATTTGCATGGAAAAAACGGGGATTTCAAAAGAAAAAATAGCAAATTACACACAAGAAAAAAGGAAAGCCTTGCGAAATTATGGCAAATATGAGATTATATTAAGAAAAATAGAAAGATTTCATTGAAGGGGGACAATAGTATGAACGAGAATCAAAAAGGCAAAGCATCTGCTTTATTGCCTATCCTGGTGTTTCTGGTGATCTTTCTTGGATCTGGATTTATCACAGGAGATTTTTACAGTATGCCGGCAATTGTTGGCTTTCTCATCGCTCTTTTTGTTGCTTTCCTGCAGGATCGGGAACATGATTTTAATGAAAAGATTCACCTGATCGCCCAGGGCGTTGGAGATGACAACATCATAACCATGTGCCTTATTTTCCTGGTCGCAGGGGGCTTTTCCGGCGCCGTGACAGCGGCAGGAGGTGTGGACAGCACGGTAAATTTAGGGCTGAGCATACTGCCTTCCAACATAGCAGTTGTGGGATTGTTCATCATTGGATGTTTTATATCAGTGTCTATGGGCACTTCCATGGGAACAATCGCGGCTTTAGCTCCTATTGCGGTAGGAATCAGTGAAAAGACCGGCTATTCTATGGCGATCTGCGCTGGTGCGGTGGTAGGCGGCGCTATGTTCGGAGATAACCTGTCTATGATCTCCGACACGACCATCGCGGCGGTAAAGACCCAGGGCTGCGAGATGAAGGATAAGTTTAAAGAGAATTTTCTGATCGTGCTTCCTGCAGCGATCATCACAATACTTATTTTCTTTTTTATCACCCGGTCAGGAAACTATCAGATTACGGAAGAGCTGCCGTACAGTATATGGCAGGTACTTCCCTACCTGGTTGTGCTTGTGGGCGCTCTGATAGGCTTTAATGTATTTCTTGTCCTGATCGCAGGTATCGTCCTTTCCCTGATCGTGGGCGTAGCCATGGGAACGATTCCTCTGGGGGATATTTTTAAAGTAGTGGCATCTGGAGCAGACGGAAGCGGCGGAGTTATGGGTATGTACGATATTACGGTAATCTCCATAGTCGTTGCCTGTATTGTATCCATTGTCAAAGAAATGGGCGGTATCTTATTTATCCTGGAATTTATCAAAAAACGGATCAAATCCAAAAAGGGCGGGGAGCTGGGAATTGCAGTCCTTGCACTTTTAGTGGATATGTGTACGGCCAACAATACCGTGGCGATCGTAATGGCAGGGCCTATTGCAAAAGAGATCAGCGATGATCTGGATATCAGCCCCAGGAGATCCGCTTCTTTGCTGGATATGTATACTTCTGTGGGCCAGGGGTTGATTCCTTATGGAGCACAGCTTTTATCTGCGGCAAGCCTTACAGGCCTGACACCTTATCAGATCATACCGTACTGCTTTTATCCCATCCTTATGGGGATAAGCGGGCTGATTTTTATATTTTTCGTGAAAAGACGGAAAGCATAAAAGAGAAACTTTTCTCTGGAAAAACTAAAAAAATAACAGAAAAATATCCCAAGAAGCAGGAAAAGGAATGGGATACAGAGATAGTTTTCACGTATAGACAAAAAAAGAAATTTGGTGGTATAATATTTTTGTTAACACATTAACAGTATTCTATAGCTTAAGAGGGATGAGGAGGGACCTTTATCGGCTGGGATAACAATTAAAAACGAAAGGGGATTTGTAGAATGTCAGCATTTAACATGAAAGTAACGCCGGAGTTGGAAAGACTCACGGATATCTGTAAGGAACACAGCAGTATTGATCTTTCCCTTTACGGGAAATACGACGTAAAAAGAGGACTTCGTGATATCAACGGAAAAGGTGTCCTTGCAGGCCTGACGCAGGTATCTAACGTACAGGCGACCAAAGTAGTAGACGGAAAGGAAGTACCGTGCGCAGGAAGCCTTTCTTACCGGGGCTATGACATTAAAGAGCTCACCAGCGGTTTTGTAAAAGATAACCGTTTCGGGTTTGAGGAAGTGACGTACCTTCTTCTTTTCGGGGAGCTTCCCAATAAAAAGGAATTGAAGGATTTCACCCGCCTTTTGGCAACGCAGCGTTCTCTTCCCAGAAATTTCGTAAGGGATGTTGTAATGAAAGCACCGTCCAGGGACATTATGAACGCTTTGTCCAGAAGCGTGCTGACCCTGTATTCCTATGACACAAATCCGGATGACATTTCTCTTCCGAATGTATTAAGACAGTGCCTGAACCTGATCAGTGTATTCCCGCTGCTGTCCGTATATGGATACCAGGCGTATAACCATTACGAAAGAGGAAAGAGCCTTTATATACATAATCCGAAAAAAGAATTATCCACAGCAGAAAATATTCTCCGCATGCTTCGCCCAGATAAGAAATATACTGATCTTGAAGCCAAGATCCTGGATCAGGCGCTGATCCTTCATATGGAGCATGGCGGCGGTAATAACTCTACTTTTACCACGCACGTAGTATCTTCTTCAGGAACAGATACTTACTCTACGATTGCAGCGGCGTTAGGTTCCTTAAAAGGACCGAAGCACGGCGGCGCTAACATAAAGGTAGTAAGTATGTTCCATGATTTAAAGAAAGAGGTAAAAGACTGGGAAGACGAGGACGAAGTAAGAAACTACCTGAAAAAGCTCCTTCATAAGGAAGCTTTCGACAGGAGAGGTCTGATCTATGGTATGGGACATGCCATTTACTCAGTATCGGATCCCCGTGCAGAAATCCTGAAAGGCTTTGTAGAGAGCCTGGCAAGGGAAAAGGGCAGGATGAAAGATTATCGTCTGTACTCCATGATCGAGCGGATGGCTCCGGAGGTGATCGCTGAAGAAAGACGTATTTATAAGGGCGTAAGCGCAAATGTGGACTTTTACAGCGGTTTCGTATACAGTATGCTGGATCTTCCGCTGGAACTGTATACACCAATGTTTGCAGTTGCCCGTATCGTTGGATGGAGCGCGCACCGTATGGAAGAGCTGATCAATACGGATAAGATCATTCGTCCGGCATATAAAAATGTGCTTACTCCGGTGAAATATGTGCCGTTAAGTGAGCGTTAAAAGGCGGATAAGCAAGATGTTTGAACGTTTTTTTCCAGATGAGATCCAAAAGTCCACATATGAGATCGATTTTGAAAGATTGTACCAGGAAGGGTACAAAGGACTGATCTTCGATATTGACAATACGCTGGTGCCCCACGGGGCGCCGGCGGATGACAAAGCAAAGGCATTGTTCCTGCGCCTTAAAAAAATAGGTTTTAAATCTTGTTTTTTATCTAATAACCAGTATAAAAGAGTGGCATCCTTTAATGAAGCGATAGGAGAAAAATTCATAGAAAATGCCCATAAGCCATCTGTGCGCAATTATAAAAAAGCCATGGAGCTTCTTGGAACAGATACGGGAAATACGATTTTTATCGGTGACCAGTTGTTTACGGATATATATGGGGCGAAGCGTGCGGGAATCAGGAATATACTTGTGAAACCCATTCACCCCAAAGAAGAGATACAAATTGTTCTGAAACGCTATTTAGAAAAGATTGTTTTATATTTTTACCGAAAAGAGGAGGGGAATTCATGAACCATATTGTGATCATAGGATTTATGGGTTCAGGAAAAACAAGAGTGGGAAAACGGCTGGCAAATGATTTGCAATTGCCCTTTGTAGACGTAGATAAGACGATAGTTAAAAAAATGGGGTTGACGATCAAGGAAATATATGAAAAATTCGGAGAGCCTTTTTATCGTGCGCTGGAGACGATGAAGATAAAAGAATTATTGGAAGATAAAGAGAAGAAGGTTGTTTCTTTAAGTTCAGGCTGCCCCATGCAGGAGCAGAATCAGAAATATTTGAAAGAATTGGGAACGGTCGTTTATTTAAACGGCTCCTTCCAGACATTAAAGAAAAGGCTGGAAAGTACGAACAGCGATCCTTCGCTGGAGGGAGATAACCGGGAAGAAAAAATTAAGAAGCTTCTGAAGCAGCGTACTCCCGTTTACGAGAAATTTGCAGATATCCAGGCAGTGACAGGAGTAAAGCCATTTGAAGGGCTGATTCAGGAGATTGAAGAAAAATTGGAAGCATATACAAAAAAATAGTTGAAAAAAATGTACATGTATTATAGAATGGTTCATAGTGAAGGTACAATAAGGAGGAAATAAATTATGATTTCAGCAGGTGATTTCAAAAACGGTATCACACTTGAAATTGATGGAAACGTATGTCAGATCGTTGAGTTCCAGCATGTAAAACCTGGAAAAGGAGCGGCATTTGTAAGAACGAAATACAAAAATATCATTACAGGAGCAGTGTTGGAGAAATCCTTCCGTCCTACAGAAAAATTCCCTCAGGCTCGTATTGAGCGTGTAGATATGCAGTATCTGTATAATGACGGAGAATTATTTTACTTCATGAACGGCGAGACATTCGATCAGATCGGTCTTACCGCAGATCAGGTAGGAGATTCTCTTAAGTTTGTTAAGGAAAACGAAACCGTAAAGGTTTGCTCCCATAACGGAAATGTGTTTGCTATCGAGCCGCCTCTGTTCGTAGAGCTTGCTGTTACAGAGACAGAGCCTGGATTTGCAGGAAACACTGCACAGGGCGCTACAAAGCCGGCAATCGTAGAGACAGGCGCACAGGTTCAGGTGCCTCTGTTCGTAAACCAGGGAGATGTATTAAAGATCGACACAAGAACTGGAGAATATCTCTCAAGAGTTTGATTTTTATAAAGAAATATGTGACTGCCATCGGATCATACCGATGGCAGTCTTATCTTGTAAGGAAAAATTTGTTTCGGGCAGGGAGGAGAAATTTATATGGAATACAGAATACTGGGAAAGACAGGACTTAATGTTTCCAGGATGGGATTTGGAGGAATCCCCATTCAGAAGATTGACGCACAGGGGACGAGAGAATTGATGCACAGTCTGCTTAAGGAAGGGGTTAATTACATCGACACGGCACGGGGATATACTGTCAGTGAAGAGTACCTGGGTTATGCCCTGGAAGGAATCCGGGATAAGTTTGTCCTTGCCACAAAGAGTATGGCACGTACCAAAGACGCCATGGAAGCAGATATCGAAAAGAGCCTTAAAAATTTAAGGACAGATTATATAGACCTTTACCAGGTTCACAACCCCAGTGAAGAGCAGCTTATGCAGGTGGTGGGAGAGGGCGGCGCCCTGGAAGCTTTGCAGGAAGCGAAGGCTGCAGGAAAGATCGGTCATATCGGCATTACAGCACATTCCACAGCAGTTTTTGAAAAAGCCCTTTCTCTTGACTGGGTAGAGACAATTATGTTTCCTTATAATATCGTGGAAAACCAGGGCGAAGAACTGATGCGCAGATGTCGGGAGAAAAATATCGGTTTTATCGATATGAAACCTCTTGCCGGAGGCGCTATAGAAAATGCTTCTCTTGCCCTGCGGTATATCTGCGCCAATGAGGATGTGACGGTCGTGATCCCGGGAATGGCGGACATGGCGGAAATCGAAGAAAATAGCAAAGCCTGTTCAGATCCTGCACCTCTTTCTGAGGAAGAAATACAGGAGATGGAAAAAATCAAAAAGCAGCTTGGTTCAAATTTCTGCCGAAGATGCAATTACTGTGCCCCATGTACTGTTGGGATCAATATTCCAAGTGTCTTTTTGTTTGCGGGATATCTGCAAAGATATGACCTTGCCGGCTGGGCTAAGGAAAGATATGGCACTTTGGATAAAAAGGCTTCAGAGTGTATTGAATGTGGTGCTTGTGAGACAAGATGCCCGTACCATCTGCCTATCCGTGAAATGCTGAAAACCTGTGCCAGAGATTTTGGAGAAATTGATTGATGTGTCCGGATTGAAGCCTTGACAAAGCTGGTGCTCCTGCATATAATAAAAGGACGAAGTGCCGTTCGTCAGTATACCAGTCATGAAAGAAGAAAAATTCGGGCTTGTACTGGTTTCGACGGGGGCTTTGAAGTTAGGGAAGCCATCCGCAGGACTCGGACTGCGTAATAACCGGGAAACTAAATATAAACGCTGACGATCAGTTAGTAATGGCAGCCTAAGTGCTGCCCGTCAGCCCTGCTGCACTCACACAGCAGGAATCTGGCGTCGACTATGTGAGAAACCTTGCAGGGTAAGCTTTGCCCCTGCAGATGTATGATGAAGCTACTGAAGTGGTAAGCCTGCCGGTGGGCGTATCATAGAGGGAATGTAAAAACAGCGGCTGTGATGGGAGATGCCTTAAGGGATAGGCTTTCGGACGCGGGTTCAATTCCCGCCAGGTCCATGGAAAAAGTGCCGTGAATACGGCACTTTTTGTACAAAAGAGAAGATAAAAAAATTACAAAAGATAAATATAGAGAGCGTTTCTTTCCAAAAAGATATTGTGATCGGGGACAGTATCAGAAGTAAAAAATCAATTAAAAAACAGGAGGGAAACATTATGACCGAAGAGACAAGAATGATTCTGAACAAGCTGGACGCTATGGACCAGAAAATGGATACCATGGAAGACACGGTCAAGACTATAGGAGCCCGGATTGACACCATGGAAGGCACGGTCAAGACTATGGGCGAGAGAATGGATACCATGGAGGACACAGTCAAGACTATGGGTGCTAGGATGGATACCATGGAAGACACGGTTAAGACGATGGGAGCCAAGATGGATACCATGGAGGGCACAGTCAAGACGATGGGAGCCCGGATTGACACCATGGAGGACACAGTCAAGACGATGGGAGCTCGGATGGATACCATGGAAGGCACGGTCAAGACTATGGGTGCGAGAATGGATACCATGGAAGGCACGGTCAAGACTATGGGTGCAAGAATGGACACCATAGAAGGCACAGTTAAGACGATGGGAGCCAAGATGGATACCATGGAGGGCACAGTCAAGACGATGG